>NZ_JCALCV010000021.1:0-99707 GCF_059812525.1 Mycobacterium sp. NGS51 | reverse complement strand
GAAGCCTGAAACGCCGCCGAAGACTCCCCGACATGAAACGCCTGCGCCGAGAGCGCCTCCTGCTCAGCCTGCCCAATCGTGGAGCGCATCAACCCCGCCTTCGCCGCAAACGCCGACTGCGACGCCACCAACTGCGGAATATGGGCATCCAACAAACTCATCCTGTTCCCTTTCCCTTTTTAACTACGGTCCGTAGCGCTGCCGGGCGTCCAACTGCCCGGCACCATCGGCATTGCCGGTCCACCGCCGAACTCGTCACCGGCCAGCGTGGTCAACCCCGCTGCCTCGGCCGTCGAGCCTTGCCGTCCCGTCCCGGCGAAACCCAGCGGTCCAGCACCCCGATCCGAGACGCTCACCGCGTCAATTGCGTCGTCGTCGTTCCCGGGCTCCAGATCCATGTACTCGTAACCGCGGCCCAGCTCTTTGACTTTCGCGCGCCGGCGGGCCCGCGCTTGCTCGCGGGTGGCCGGCGCCTTTGCTGCGGCCGCCGCGGGATTGTCCACCGGCGATTCCTGCTCCTGATCGCGTGAGCGACGGCTTGCGGCGCTGCTCCGGGCCGACAGTCCCGTGGCGCCCACCGCGTATGACACGTCGGTCATCGACGCGTTGGCTCCCAGGGTGTCGGTGGCGGTCGGACCGAAGCCGACTCCGGGACCGCCGCCGGCCGGTCCGCCGCCCATCGCGGAGGCCGTGCTGGGGGTTGCGGCGGTGGATGTGCTCGGGGCGTTCGTCACCGTTGTTGCGGTACCGCCCGCCGTCAGTGGCGCCGGCGCTGAGCCCAAGGGCGCCGGGATCGCCGCCGCGGCCGGCATGTCCGCAACCGGAGGAATCGAGACGCTGGCCGCGGCTGCGGCGATCCCGGCCGCTACTCCCGCCACGCCGCCGATTGCGACGGCCCCCACCATTGGAACAACAGCCATCAACAATGTCGGGGCCATCTGCACGAAAGGCCACACCAGCATCAACGAATGGAAGATGAACCAGCCCATAGCGGTTGCCAGCGCTGGTGACATTCCGGGGATCTGCATCAGGATTGAGGTGATCCCATTGACGAATGGAACCGCCGGAATCGGCCATCCATCGGGGTAGATCTCCTTGCCGAGGGGCCAAAGGATGTTCTGGGTGATGTCCGAGAGGCGGGCCGCCAGGCGGTCTTGCCACGACGAACTCGCATCCGCGGCGTTGAGATGGGCGCCGGCGTCAGCCGCCGGGGCCGCGGCGGCCGATTGGGTTGTCGCAGCCGCGGTGCTGGCCTCACCCCCCGGCACCATGATCGGTGGGGCAGGCACCGTCGCGGGCACCGCGGCCAGAGCCGATCCAGCAACCACCTGATAGGTGGTCATCGTCTCGGCGGCCAGCACCCACATGCGCAGGTAGTCGGCTTCGTTGAGTGCGATCGGGATGGTGTTGATCCCGAAGAAGTTGGTGGCCACCAACGTCGCGTGGATGGCGTGGTTTGCGGCGAGTTCCGGCAGCGTGGGCATGACGGCCAGCGCGGACACGTAGGCGCCGGCAGCGGTCTCGTGCAGAGCCGCCGCGACTGTGCTCTTCTCGGCGCTCTCAGATAGCCAGCTCAGATATGGCCCGTGCGCGGCCACATATCGCGCCGCGCTGGGGCCTTCCCACACCGCCTGCGCACCGGCTAACACCGCGCTGAGTTCGCCTGCCGCCGAACCGTACTCGGCGCTCAACGACGACCACGCCGCTGCGGCCGCCAGCAACGACCCGGGGCCCGGGCCGCTGCTGAGCATTGCCGAATGCACCTCCGGCGGCAAGGCCATCCAGATTGGCGCCGTCATAGGCCGCCGGCGATCAAATACGACGACGCCGCGGAGGCATCGCCGGTGGCGTAACTGGCAGCGGATTCACCAGTGCCGACCCCCGCCCGGCCGAGCTCGGCCACGCCTTGGGCGCCGACCACGGAATGCTCGGCGCCATGCGCGCTGAATCCGACCGCCGTCTGCAGCGAGACCGGATCAGCGGCGGGCGGCAGCACCGCCGAAATCAACGGCGATGCACCGGCCTCCGCGGCCGCAAGCCGCGCGGTCAATGCCTCGACGGCAGCGCTGGTCGCGCTGAGGCCCTCGGGAACAACTCGCAGGGACACAAGCACCCCTTCCGGAATCTCGCGTTGGGTACCTACAGTGGTCGGCACGCGGCGCAGTTTGGTTCCCGCCGAAGAAGCCTTTGTGCAAAAGACACAGAAATGAGCGACGATACAAAGATGCGGTGTGAGGTTGCGCGTGAAGCGCTATCGGCGCGGCTGGACGGCGAGCCGCCGCAGGTGCCGGCCCAGCGGGTCGATGCCCATCTGGGATCGTGTCCGGATTGCCGTGCCTGGTTGATCGGCGTGGCGGTACAGACCCGACAACTGGCCTCGCTCGAAGCGGGCCACGGACCGGACATGGTCGAGCAGATCATGGCGGCTGTCGGCGTGGCGCCCGTTGCGCTGCATCGGCGTTGGTGGCGAGGGCTGGCCTCGGACTACCGGCGGTGGGCGCTGATTTTGGCGGGGCTGATCCAGGTCGCGCTGGCGTCGGCGCAGATCGCCGGCATCGATTTCGGCATGGTGTCCACTCACATGCACGGCGCGGCAACCGGCGCGCACCTGCTGCACGAGTCCACTGCATGGTTACTGGCGCTCGGAGCCGCGATGATCGCCGCGGGCATCTGGACCACCGCCGCGGTAGGCGTTGCGGCGATCGCCGGCGCGTATGCGGTTGCATTGCTGGGTTATGTGGCCGTCGACAGCTACAGCGGGCAGGTGACGGCTTCTCGGGTCGCCAGCCACCTACCGCTGCTGATTGGTTTGCTGTTCGCGTTGCTGGTGGCGCGAAACCGCGCCGGATCAAGTCAGCCCAGCGCGCCCGGCGAGGAGGCGACGAGCGAACTCGTGTTGACCGCGGCGGTGACCAGTGCTCGACGGCGCGGACATCTGCGGCCGGTCAACCGTTCGGCGGCCTGAACGTGATGGTCTACGACGGCCCGTCGTAGACGGGTGGATCGGTCGAGTTTAAGGTGAGTGGTCATGACCGCGCGTAGCGACGACGAGGCCGTTACCGCACTCGCTTTGGCCGCCGCGCGCGGCGACGCCCGAGCCCTCGAGGCGTTCATCAAAGCCACCCAACAAGACGTGTGGCGTTTTGTCGCGTACCTCTCGGACGGCACCAGCGCCGACGACCTGGCCCAGGAAACCTTTCTGCGGGCGATCGGCGCCATTCAGCGCTTCTCCGGGCGTTCCAGCGCGCGAACCTGGCTGCTGGCCATTGCGCGACGCGTCGTCGCCGACCACATCCGTCATGCACAGTCCCGGCCTCGCACCGCTCACGGCGCCGATCCTGAGCAGCTACTCAACCGCGACCGCCCTACCCGGGGATTCGAGGACCTCGTCGAGGTGACCACGATGATTGCCGGTCTGTCCACCGAGCAGCGAGAGGCGCTGCTGCTCACGCAGTTCCTCGGCCTGTCCTATGCCGACGCCGCCGCGGTGTGCGGCTGCCCGGTGGGCACCATTCGATCCCGCGTCGCCCGCGCCCGTGACGCGCTGCTGGCCGGACTAGACCGCGACGAGGCGACCGGCTAGCGCGTCTAGACCTGCGCTTAGTAGCGGTAGTGGTCGGGCTTGTACGGGCCCTCGACGTCGACACCGATGTACTCGGCCTGCTCCTTGGTCAGCTTCGTGAGTTCACCGCCGAGCGCGGTGACGTGGATGCGGGCCACCTTCTCGTCGAGGTGCTTAGGCAGCCGGTAGACCTCGTTGTCGTACTCGTCGTTCTTGGTCCACAACTCGATCTGGGCGATCACCTGGTTGGAGAAGCTGTTGCTCATCACGAACGACGGGTGACCGGTGGCGTTGCCGAGGTTGAGCAGCCGGCCCTCGGACAGCACGATGATCGAGCGGCCGGTGTCGCCGAACGTCCACACGTCGACCTGCGGCTTGATGTTGTCGCGGGTGGCGCCGGATTTTTCTAGCGCGGCCATCTGGATCTCGTTGTCGAAGTGGCCGATGTTGCCCAGGATCGCCTGGTCCTTCATCGCCTTCATGTGCTCCAGAGTGATGATGTCCTTGTTGCCGGTGGTGGTGACGACGATGTCGGCCTCGCCGATGGCCTGCTCGACGGTCTTGACGTCGTAGCCCTCCATCAGCGCCTGCAGCGCGTTGATCGGGTCGATCTCGGTGACGGTGACCCGGGCCCCCTGGCCGGCCAGCGACTCCGCACAGCCCTTGCCGACGTCGCCGTAGCCGCAGACCAACGCCTTCTTTCCACCGATCAGCACGTCGGTGCCGCGGTTGATGCCGTCGATCAGCGAGTGCCGGCAGCCGTATTTGTTGTCGAACTTGGACTTGGTCACCGAGTCGTTGACGTTGATCGCCGGGAACTCCAGATCGCCGGCGGCGGCGAACTGGTAGAGCCGCAACACCCCGGTGGTGGTCTCCTCGGTGACGCCCTTGATCGACTCGGCGATCTTCGTCCACTTACCCTTGTCGGTCTCGAAACGCCTGCGCAGCAAGTCGAGGAAGATCCGGTACTCGGCCGAGTCGTCCTCCTCGGCGGGCGGCACCACACCGGCCTTCTCGAATTGCGCGCCGCGCAACACCAGCATGGTGGCGTCGCCGCCGTCGTCGAGGATCATGTTGGCCGGCTCGCCCGGCCAGGTCAGCATCTGCTCGGCGGCCCACCAGTATTCCTCCAGCGTCTCGCCTTTCCAGGCGAACACCGACACGCCCTTCGGCTCCTCGGGGGTGCCGTGCGGGCCGACGACCACGGCGGCCGCCGCATGGTCTTGAGTGGAGAAGATGTTGCAGGATGCCCAGCGCACCTCGGCGCCCAGCGACACCAGCGTTTCGATCAGCACCGCGGTCTGCACGGTCATGTGCAGCGAACCCGAGATCCGGGCACCCTTGAGCGGCGCCACCTCGGCGTACTCGCGGCGCAGTGACATCAGGCCCGGCATCTCGTGCTCGGCCAGCCGAATCTCCTTGCGGCCGAAGTCGGCCAACGACAGGTCAGCGACCTTGTATTCGATGCCGTTGCGCACGTCGGCGCTCAGCGCGTTTTCGGTGGTCGTCATGTAGGCCCAATCCTCGTCTGTTCAACTAGTTAGCTTGCATACATATTAGTCCGATGCGGCCGGCGCGCGAATGCCGGGTTCAGTCGGTCCCGACTAAACCCTATTGCTCCACTGGGCCGTGCGCCCACCTGCCCGCTAACCGAGCTCCCCGTAGCGTTCAGCGGCCGGAGTGAAGAGCCGGGCCAGATCGGCGGCCACGTCGTGATCGGCCTCCGGCGGCATGGACACATAGCTGATGGCCAGCCGCACGACGGCGCGTGCCAGGATGCCGGAATCTTCCTCGCTGGCTTTGACCCAGCTGTGCTGGAACGTGGCCGTCAACCGCTGCGAGCACCGGGTGATGATCGGGCCGCTGTCGATGGTGATGATCTGCAGCAGATCGGGCTTGGCAACGCCGGTGAGCAGCGAGATGACCAGCGGGTCGGCGGCTGACTCGGTGAAGAAGTTGCGGAAGCCCTCCAGGAACGCGGCGTAGACGTCGCCGACGTTGGAGCAGATCGCGTCGTCGACGGCATCGACCAACCGATCGGCCAGTCGTAGTGCGTAACCCTGCGCCAGGCCTTGGCGCGACCCGAACTCGTTGTAGATGGTCTGCCGGCTGATGCCCGCAGCGCCGGCCACGTCGGCAAGCGTGATGGCCGACCAGTCGCGGGTGCCCAGCAGTTCGCGCATCGCGTCGAGCACCGAATCGCGCAACAGGACCCGCGACGCCTCGGCGTACGGGACCCGTTGCTTCACATGCGTGAGGGTAGTTGTCACGAGCGCGCGATCTCCACCATGTCGAAGTCGGACTTGGCCGCACCGCAGTCCGGGCAACTCCAGTCGTCGGGGATGTCGTCCCAGCGGGTGCCGGGGGCGATGCCGTCTTCGGGCCAGCCCTTGGCCTCGTCGTATTCGAAGCCGCACTGGACGCAGACGAACAGCTTGTAGTCGCTCATTGGGTTACCTCCATCTCGAAATCGAGCTTTTCGCGTACTGCGCAGTCGGGGCAGCACCAGTCATCGGGAATTTGATCCCATCTTGTACCCGCCGGAAAGCCTTCCCGGGCAGCGCCTTTGGCTTCGTCGTACAGGTAGCCGCAGCCCGGGCACCGGTACGACGCCATCACGCCACCGCCCCATGCCGAGCCAGCATCTTCTCCCGCAGCCGCGGCTGCACGTTGACGCGGGTGATGTCGCCGCCGTAGTGCTCCAGCACCCGGTGGTCCATCAGCCGTCGCCACAGCGGCGGGACGTAGGTCAGCCCGATCAGTGATGCGTAGCCGCTGGGCAGATTCGGCGCCTCGGCCATGCTGCGCAGGGTCTGGTAGCGCCGGGTCGGGTTGGCGTGGTGATCACTGTGCCGCTGCAGGTGATACAGGAACAGGTTGGTCACGATGTGGTCGGAGTTCCAGCTGTGTTCGGGCGTGCAGCGCTCGTAGCGGCCATTCGGAAGTTGTTGTCGCAGCAGACCGTAATGCTCGAGGTAGTTGACCGACTCCAGCAACGAGAATCCGTAGATCGCCTGGATGATCATGAACGGAATCAGCGCCGGCCCGAAGATCGCGAGCATCACCGCCCAGAACACCACTGACATCAGCCAGGCGTTGAGCACGTCGTTGGACAGGTGCCAGGGACTTTTTTCGAGCCGACGCATCCGTTGTGCTTCCAGCCGCCAGGCCGAACGCAGGCTGCCGATGACGCTGCGGGGGAAGAACTCCCAGAACGTCTCGCCGAACCGGGCCGACGCGGGGTCTTCCGGGGTGGCCACCCGCACATGGTGGCCGCGGTTGTGCTCGATGTAGAAGTGTCCGTACCAGGTCTGCGCCAGGGTGATCTTGGATAGCCAGCGTTCCAGCGAGTCCTTCTTGTGTCCCATCTCATGGGCGGTGTTGATGCCGATGCCGCCCAGCGCACCCACCGACAGCGCCAAACCGATCTTGGCCGGCCAGTTGAGCGCCCCCTCGAACCCCAACCAGCTCAGGTTCGACGCGGTGAACAGATAGGCGCCGACGATGACGGAAAGGTACTGGAACGGGATGTAGATGTAGGTGCAGTAGCGGTAGTACTTGTCGTTCTCCAGCCGCTCCATCACCTCGTCGGGGGCGTTTTGTCCGTCGGGCCCGTAGCGCAGGTCGAGCAGTGGCAGCACCACATAGACCAGGATCGGCCCGATCCAGAACAGCACCGTCGAGGCGGTCTGCCAGCCGGCCTGGTTCATCGCCCACACGATGGGCAGGATCACCAACAACGCGGTCGGAGCGATCAGTCCGAGCAGCCAGAGGTAGCGCTTCTTGTCCTGCCACACCATCGTGTCCAGGCCGGGTCCGGCGGTCATATCGTCAATCCCTCCTTGTGAGTCACAGCACGTTGCGATTGACAGTATCCGCTTCTGTGTCTCCTGTCTAGACATTCGACCCTATTTTGTAAAATCAGTAGTTAGGGCGGGGCGGTGCCCGCGGCGACCTGGACGTCGGCGGCCTCGGCCTCGCGGATTGCCACCACGGAATGCCGACGCCCGTAACCGACATAGATGACGATGCCAACGGCCATCCACACGCCGAACCGGATCCAGGTCACCCCGGTCAGGTTGAGCATCAGCCACAGGCATGCACACACCGACGTGATCGGCAGCAACGGCACCCAGGGGGCGCGGAAGCCGCGCGGCAGGTCCGGGCGGGTCCGGCGCAGCACGATCACGCCGGCCGACACCAGCACGAAGGCGAACAGTGTCCCGACGTTGACCATCTCTTCGAGCTTGGTCATCGGAAACGCCGAGGCGGCCAACGCCACCAACAGCGCCACCACCACGGTGATGCGCACCGGGGTGCCGCGCGGGCCGGTCCTGGCCAATTGTCGGGGCAGCAACCCGTCGCGCGACATCGCAAACAGCACCCGGCACTGGCCGAGCATCAGCACCATCACCACGGTGGTCAGTCCGGCCAGTGCCCCGACGGAGATGATGTTGGAGGCCCAATGCACGCCGTTGGCGGTGAACGCAGTGGCGAGGTTGGCGTGCCGGCCATCAGGGCGGTCCCGAAGCACGGTGTAGGGCACCATGCCGGACAGCACGATCGACACGGCGACATAGAGCACGGTGACGATTCCCAGCGAGGCCAGGATGCCGCGCGGGACGTCGCGTTGCGGGTGCTTGGTCTCCTCGGCCATCGTGGCCACGATGTCGAACCCGATGAACGCGAAGAACACGATTGACGCCCCCGCCAACACGCCGTACCAGCCGTAGTGGCTGGTCTGTGCACCGGTCAGCAGCGACAACACCGACTGGTCGACACCGGTTCCGGCGTGGTCGGCTTCCGGCGGCGGGATGAACGGTGAATAGTTGGCGCGCTTGATGTAGAACGCCCCGACGATCACGACCAACACCACCACGCCGACCTTGATCGCGGTGACGACAGCGGAGAAATGCGACGAGAGCTTGGTGCCCAACGCAAGCAACGTGGCCACCAGCGCGACGATGAGCAACGCACCCCAGTCCAGCATGACCGAATCGAAAATGACTATGCCCGCTTGGAATCCGAGAAGCATGCCCAGGTAACTCGACCAGCCCTTCGCCACTACAGCGGCGCCGATCGCCAACTCCAGCACCAGGTTCCAGCCGATCACCCAGGCCAGGAACTCACCGAAGGTGGCGTAAGAGAAGGTATAGGCGCTGCCCGCCACCGGAAGCGTCGAGGAAAACTCCGCGTAGCACAGCGCCGCCAATCCGCAGGTGGATGCAGCGATCAAAAACGACACCCAGATGGCCGGACCGGTGATGTTGCCCGCTGTCGAGGCGGTGACGGTGAAGATCCCCGCGCCGATCACCACCGAAACCCCGAAGACGGTCAGATGCCACCAGGACAGATCCCTGCGCAACCGAGTGCTCGGCTCGTCGGTGTCGGCGATCGATTGTTCGACTGATTTGGTGCGCCATCGACCGGCCATGCCCCCATCCTTTCCCCACGATCTGACGGCACAGTACCGAGTACGCTGCGGTTAATGGGTGGGGACAGCACACGGGGGCATGCAGCCGTCATCGGCGCCAGCATCGCCGGGCTCTGCGCCGCGCGGGTGCTCTCGGATTTCTATGACCGGGTGACGGTGTTCGAGCGCGACGAGATGCCCAGCGAACCCGCCAACCGCTCGGCGGTCCCCCAGGGCCGGCATGTGCACCTGCTGATGGCGCGCGGCGCGGTGGAATTCGAGGCGTTGTTCCCGGGTCTGCTCGACGACATGGTGGCCGTCGGGGTGCCGATTCTGGAAAACCGGCCGGACTGCATTTACTTCGGCGCCGCCGGCCATGTGCTGGGAACCGGGCGAACCCTGCGCGACGAGTTCACCGCCTATGTACCCAGTCGGCCGCAACTGGAATGGCAGATCCGGCGCCGGGTGCGCGAAATCGGCAACGTCGAGATCCAGCGAGGCGCGGTCAGCGAACCACGGTTCGATGCTGCCGCGCACCGGGTGACCGGCGTCTTGGTCGAGGGCGACGATGGCCCGACCGAAGTCGCCGCCGACCTCGTCGTCGACGCGGCGGGCCGGGGCACCCGGCTACCGGTATGGCTGGAGCAGTGGGGATATCGGCGGCCGCGTGAGGACGTTGTCGACGTCGGCATCGGCTATGCCTCACACCAGTTCCGTCTACCTGATGCAGTCATCCGGGAGCGGGTGGTCGTTGCCGGCGCATCGCGCCAGCAGCCACTCGGCCTGGGGATGCTGGGTTACGAGGACGGGACTTGGATGCTGACTACCTTCGGGGTGGCCAAAGTCGAACCACCGCATGACTTTTCCGAAATGCTGACGCTTGCCAAAAAACTGCTGCCCGCCGAATTCACCGCCGCGCTCGACCAGGCCGAACCGATCGGCGAGATGGCCTTCCACCGCTTCCCGACCAGCAGATGGCGCCGTTATGACAAACTCGACCGCTTCCCGGCTGGGATCGTGCCGCTCGGGGATGCGGTAGCCAGCTTCGACCCGACCTACGGGCAGGGGATGACGATGACGTCGCTGCAGGCCGGTCACCTTCGCCGAGCGCTGCAGCAATCAGACGGCGATGTGGCGAGCGAACTGAACCGGACCACCGCCAAGACCACCTTCCCGGTGTGGATGATGAACGCTATCGGCGACTTTTCGTTTCATCACGCCGGCGGCTCGATGCCGCGGTGGTATCGCCCGGTCGGTAACTTGTTCGACCAGTTCCTCGGTGCCGCCGAGACCGATCCCGTTCTGGCCGAATGGTTTTTGCGCCGATTCTCCTTGCTCGACAGCCTTTACATGGTGCCCTCGGCGCGTCTCGTCGGCCGCGCGATCCGACACAACATGCGACTTTGGCTGACCGAGCGCCGGCAAGCCCGAGGCCGGGGCTACCCCGAAAGCGCGCGATCCAGATCGGGTTCGAGGTAAATCACCCGCGCAGCCGGCACCGCCGCCCGGATGTTGGCCTCGGCCGCGTCGATGGTGGCCGCGACTGTGGCCAACTCGACGTGCGGACCCACCGCAATCTTGGCCGCCACCAGCAGCTCGTCGGGGCCCAGGTACTGGGTACGGAGGTGGATCAGCCGGTCGACGTGCTCGGTTGATTCCAGCGCGGCGCGGATTGCTTGTGTCTGGGCAATGGTGGCACCTTCGCCGATCAACAGGCTGTGCATCTCGACCATCAGGATGATCGCGATCAGGCCCAGCAGCAGCCCGATGCCGATGGTGCCGATCCCGTCCCACACCGGGTCACCGGTGGCGACGCTCAAGCCGACACCGGCCAGCGCGAACACCAACCCGATGAGCGCACCGGTGTCCTCCAGCAACACCACCGGCAGTTCGGGATTGCGTGAGTTGCGAATGAATCGCCACCAGCTCGCGTCGCCCTTCAGCGGCCGCGATTCTTTCATGGCGGTGCGAAAGCTGAACGCCTCCAACATGATTGCCACAAGCAAGATTATCAGCGCCACCACCGGGGAATTGAGCTCGGTGGGGTGAGCGATCTTGTGGTAGCCCTCGTAGAGCGCGAATACCGCACCGAGGGTGAACAACACCAACGCCACGACAAACGACCAGAAGTAGCGACTGCGGCCATATCCGAACGGGTGCAGGGCGTCGGCTTGTTTACGCGCTTCTCGCTGTCCCAGCAGCAGCAGTGCTTGATTGGACGTATCGGCCACCGAATGCACCGCCTCAGCGAGCATCGAGGAACTGCCGGTGATCAAAAACCCGATGAATTTGGCGACGGCAATGCCGGCGTTGGCGGCCAGCGCGGCCAGAATCGCGCGGGTGCTACCGGCCTCGCTCACAGGCCGACGGTCGCCCGGAACAACTTGCTGGGCTGGTCAGCGACTAGTCGGATCGGCCCGTCGTCGGCGCCCACCCAAGCAGCCGCGCCGCGTTCGAGCGTCAACGCCCCGGTTTTCCCGTGCACAGTGGTGCGGCCCTCGGTGCACAGCAGGATCTGCGGACCGTCGTGGCGCGACGGCGCATCGACCTCGTGACCGAGGTGGTCGTGATCGAGGGTCAGCACCGACACCGCGAACTCGTCGGTCGGGGTGTCGTAAACCTGCGACAGCCCGTCGCGGTGCGTCGCCGGCCGCAGCTGCGCTTCGGTGGTGGGTGTGAAGTCCAGCACCCGCAGCAATTCGGGCACATCGACGTGTTTGGGGGTCAAACCGCCCCGTAACACGTTGTCGGAGTTGGCCATAACCTCCACGGCGATGCCACGCAGATAGGTGTGCAGGTTGCCGGCCGACAAAAAGATCGCCTCGCCGGGCGCCAGGCTGATGCGGTTGAGCAGCAACGCGGCCAGCACACCGGCGTCGCCGGGATAACGCTCACCCAGCTCCAGCACGGTCTTGGCTTCGGCGGCGAATTGCGTTGCGCCGGAACTGACGTAGTTGATAGCGCCGTCGAGCACCGCGGGCACCAGCACATCGATGTCGGGCTGCGGGGCGGTGATCCAGGTGGTGAACAGCGCGCGCAAACCATCGGCGTCGGACTGGTCGTTCAGCAGTTCGATGAACGGGTCGAGGTCGGAGACCGCCAACGCCCGCAGAAGTTCGATGGTGTGCGCCGCCGGACGGAACCCGGCCAGCGCCTCGAACGGCTGCAGCGCCACCAGCAACTCCGGTTTGTGACTGGAATCGCGATAGTTGCGCACCGGGGACGACACCGGAATGCCCAGCCGCTCCTCGCGCAGGTACCCCTCGGCGGCCTGCTCGGCGCTGGGATGGGCCTGCAGCGACAGCGGCTCGTCAGCCGCGAGGACCTTGACCAAAAATGGCAGCACATCGCCGAACCGCGCCCGGGCCACCGAGCCGAGTTGGCCATCGGGGTCGGCGACCAACGTTTGCAACAACGAGGTTTCGCCGCCCGCTGTCTCCAGCCAGGCCGGGTCGGCCGGATGGGCACCCAACCACAGCTCGGCTTCCGGATGGGCAGCCGGGACCGGTCGTCCGGTGAATTCGGCGATGGCCGTACGCGAGCCCCAGGCGTACGTCCGTATCGCTCCCCGTAGTAGTTCCACTTCTGTCGTCTATTCCCCCAGCAGGCGCAGGTAAACCGCGGCCATCTCCAACCGAACAGCCAATACTGCCAGCTGATGCTCGGGCCGCTGCGAACCGAGCGGGCTCGACGGCCCGCCGGTCACCTCGGTGGTATCAGGCGCGTCGGGCACATCCTCCGCGCCCACGACGTCGACGTCCTCGAGGCGGCCGACTCTGGCCGCGACCACCGTCCGCTCGGCGGCCAGCGTCAGAGCCAGCACCCGCAGCCGCTCGGGCAACGGCCCGTCGATCTGGTCGTCGTGAAACAGCGCGTCGGCCGGATCCCGCAATCCGGGCGGCAACCCGGTGCGCAGCGCGATCAGCGCATCCCCCAGGCCGGTCGCGGCGACCACCTGGTGGCCGGTCCGCAGTAGCGCCGAAGACCCGTGCCGGGCCAGCGCCAGTGTTGCCGCACGGTCGCCGGCCAGCGCGACCCGGCGTCCCGACATCCGCGCGGCCAGCGCCTTGGCCGGATTGGTGAACAATTCGCGCCCGGCGCTGTTGCGCAACACCTCGGCGTCCAGCTCGTCGGCCAGCGCAGCCAAGTCGGTGCGCAGGCCGGCGTCGACGCTGTGCAACGCGGCCAGGCCGGCGGCCAGGTACCGGGGCAGGCCGAACTCCTCGGGAACCGGCAACCGTGGCTCGAGCACCGCCACCCGTCCGGCAGTAATGTCGCGTAGCGGGCCTTCGTAGGGTGCGGCGACCACGACCCGCGCGCCGCGGCGAACGCCGGTGGCGGCGGCGCCCACCAGCGCCGGATCGCCGGGGTCGTCGCCGGCCACGACCAGCACGTCGAGCGCGCCGACCCAGGGCGGGGCCTCGGCGGCGAGCACGATCGGCTCGGCGGCCGACCGGCCCAGCGTCGCGGCCAGCAGGCTGCCCGCGGTCTCGGCGGTACCGCGGCCGGCCACCCAGATCACCGTGCGGGAACGATCTTCGCCGCGCACCGGATCCAGGGCGCCCTCGTCGATTGCCGCGGCCGTCGCGCGCACCTGCGCTCCCGCCATCGACACGGCCCGCAGCAACCCGTCATGGTCGGCGGCGATCAGGGCGTCGGCGTCGTCGAGGTCGATGGTGGCGTGAGTGGCGTTCACGTGACGGCCTGGGTCTGCCCGGCGATGTCGGCAGTGATCTGAGCGCTGACCTGTTGCACCACCGCGTCGACGTCCTCGGCGCAGCGGCCCTCCACATTGAGCCGCAACAGCGGCTCGGTGTTGGAGCTGCGCAGGTTGAACCAGCTGCCGTCGCCCAGGTCCACCGTCACCCCGTCCAGGTGGTCGATGGAGTGGATATGGGTGCCGAAAGACTTCAGGACCGCCTCGATGGCCGACGCGGCGTCGGCGACGGTGAAGTTGATCTCGCCGGAGGATTCGTACCGCTGGTAGTCGGCGGTCAGTTCCGACAGCGGCCGCTGCTGCTCGCCGAGCGCCGCCAGCACATACAGTGCAGCCAGCATCCCCGAATCAGCGCCCCAAAAGTCGCGGAAGTAATAGTGCGCGGAGTGCTCGCCGCCGAAGATCGCACCGGTGTCGGCCATCAGCGCCTTGATGTAGGAGTGCCCGACCCGGGAGCGCACCGGCGTGCCGCCGCGCTCCACCACCAATTCGGGCACCGCACGGGAAGTGATCAAGTTGTGTATGACGGTCGCGCCGATTTCTCGGGTGAGCTCGCGAGCGGCGACCAGTGCGGTCACCGTCGACGGCGACACCGGCCGGCCGCGCTCGTCGACCACGAAACACCGGTCGGCGTCGCCGTCGAAGGCCAGGCCGATATCGGCTTCGCTGGTCTGCACATGCTTTTGCAGGTCCACCAGATTGGCCGGGTCCAGCGGGTTGGCCTCGTGGTTGGGGAAGGTGCCGTCGAGCTCGAAGTACAACGGCAACAGGGTGATCGACTCGATGGCCCCCAGCACCGCCGGCGCGGTGTGGCCGGCCATGCCGTTGCCGGCGTCGACGGCCACCCGCAATGGACGCAGCCCGGAGGTGTCTACCAACGAGCGCAGGAAGGCGCCGTAGTCGGCCAGCACGTCCTGCTCGGTGATACTGCCCGGCGCGCCGTCGTAATGCGGGACGCCGGCGACGAGATCGTCGCGGATGGCGGTCAACCCGGTGTCGGCACCGACCGGCTTGGCCCCGGCCCGGCACATCTTGATGCCGTTGTAGGCGGCCGGGTTATGGCTGGCGGTGAACATCGCCCCGGGGCAGTCCAACGTGCCGGAGGCGAAGTAGAGCTGATCGGTGGATGCCAGGCCGATGCGGACGACGTCGAGACCCTGCTCGGCGACCCCTGTTGCGAACGCATCCGCCAACGACGGTGAGCTGTCCCGCATGTCGTAGCCGATGACGACCCGCCCGGCCTCGTCGTCGCGTACCAGCCTGGCGAAGGCTGCGCCGACGTCGGCGGCAAACGATTCGTCGATCTCGTCGTCGACCAAGCCCCGCACGTCATAAGCCTTGATCACACGGTTGACAGCCGCGGCGGGCCGAGACATGAAAAGGCTCCTGACTATGGGGACTCTTGGCCGTCAGCTTAGCCCGGCGAGGATGCAGGCCGGGTCGGCCCGCAAGCGTGCGGGCGATCGACCGGATTAATCGGCGGGGTCGGGGAGCACCCGCAGGTGACCGCGGCGACGCCCGGTGCCGGCGGGCCGTTGCGCGGTCGACGCCAGCACGCCGCCATCGGGCAGCGCGGGCGACACACCGCCGTTGTGAGCCTCGGAAAACCCGTTGACCGGTGGTCCGCTCGCCACCACCTCGCGGCCCTCACGCACCGCCTCGGCCAACGCGATCAAGTCGTCGTCGTCGGAATAGAGGGGCAGCGGGCCGGCATGCCGGACCAGCTCCCACCCACGCGGCGCCGTGATGCGGCTGGCGTGGCTGACGCACAAGTCCCAGGAGTGTGGCTCACGCGCGGTCGCGAGCGGGCCAACCACCGCCGTCGAGTCCGAGTAGACGAACGTCAGCGTCGCCACCGCGTAGTGCGGGCACCCCGGCCGACAGCAGCGACGCGGAAGATTCACGTTCGGAAGGCTATCGCGCCCAAAGGCCCCCACAGCGGCGGACACGCGCATTGCGGTCGGTCGCGATTCCCAACCGTTACCATCGGCGCGTGAGCGATTCGCGCAGCTCCGGCCGGTCGATACGCAGACCGGTTTCCCGCCGCGGTCGCGATATGCGCGGTCCCCTGCTGCCGCCGACGGTGCCGGGATGGCGCACGCGCGGCGAGCGGTTCGATATGGCGGTGCTCGAGGCCTACGAGCCCATCGAGCGCCGCTGGCAGGAGCGGTTGTCGGGGCTGGACGTGGCGGTCGACGAGATCCCGCGGATCTCGGCCAAGGATCCCGCCAGCGTGCAGTGGCCGCCCGAGGTGGTCGCCGACGGGCCCATCGCGCTGGCCAGGTTGATCCCCGCCGGTGTCGACGTGCGGGGCAGCGCCACCCGGGCGCGGATCGTATTGTTCCGCAAGCCGATCGAGCGACGAGCCAAAGACACTGTCGAGCTGGCCGACTTGCTGCACGAGATTCTGGTGGCGCAGGTGGCCACTTATCTGGACGTCGAACCCTCGGTCATCGACCCGACGATCGACGACGAGTAGCCCCGCGCGGCTAGATGATGCCGCGCTTGAGGCGGCGGCGTTCCCGTTCGGAAAGGCCACCCCAGATGCCGAAGCGCTCGTCGTGCGCCAAGGCGTATTCCAGGCACTCGGTGCGCACCTCGCAGCCCAGGCAGATCTTCTTGGCTTCGCGAGTGGAGCCGCCCTTTTCGGGAAAGAACGCCTCGGGGTCGGTTTGCGCGCACAAGGCGCGGTCTTGCCATTGGTCGGGTGTAAGCGGCGCCGGCTCAAAGACTTCCGGCGCTTCGGGCACCAAACTCAAATGGGGTCGTGCGGTGGCCCCCATCATCGCCGAGCCGGCAGTGGTGTGCGGTGTGCTTCCCATTAGGCCCCGAAGGTGTTCATAGGACATGCTCCGCCTCCTCACCTGGTTTCGTTGATCGTGAATGTCGCCACTGTTTTGATGTGCGGCCATCTCAATTCGAACAAACGATCGAATCTCGGTCTGCGACACCGAATCCGGCCGGCTAACCGGGAAATGACACTCATGAGATTACACACGTGTTAGCACCGCAGGTCAAGCGATTGGACGGAATTCCATATCATCT
Source organism: Mycobacterium sp. NGS51 (assembly GCF_059812525.1). Classification (NCBI taxonomy): domain Bacteria; kingdom Bacillati; phylum Actinomycetota; class Actinomycetes; order Mycobacteriales; family Mycobacteriaceae; genus Mycobacterium; species Mycobacterium sp. NGS51. Next base: position 82,970 of record NZ_JCALCV010000021.1, on the reverse strand, counting down.
CGTGACCATTTTTTGATGGCACTGCCCCGGTTGACCCTCCGCGTGTCGGGCCCGGAGTGGTCGTCGACGCCTCTGCGCGGACCCGACCACCTCGCCGTCGCGTGCCTCACGCCGCCGTGCGGCGAGCATCCTCGTCGGGCGTACTGTCGTGCGATGTGAAGGTCACGGTTCTCGTTGGCGGGGTCGGCGGCGCCCGCTTCCTCATCGGTGTGCAACGGCTGCTGGGCCTGGGCCAATTTGCCTCCGGGCGGGCAGGCGACCAGCACGAACTGACCGCGATCGTCAACATCGGCGACGACGCCTGGATGCACGGCGTACGTATCTGCCCGGACCTGGACACCTGCATGTACACCCTGGGCGGCGGCGTCGACCCACAGCGCGGCTGGGGTCATCGCGACGAAACCTGGCACGCCAAGGAGGAACTGGTGCGCTACGGCGTCCAGCCGGACTGGTTCGAGCTTGGTGACCGCGATTTGGCGACCCATTTGGTGCGTACCCAGATGCTGCGGGCCGGCTATCCGCTGTCACAGATCACCGCGGCACTGTGCGATCGGTGGCAACCGGGCGCAACGCTGTTGCCGGTCAGCGATGACCGCTGCGAAACCCATGTGGTCATCACCGATCCCACCGACGGCGACCAACGCGCGATCCACTTCCAGGAATGGTGGGTGCGCTATCGCGCCCAGGTGCCCACCCATAGCTTCGCCTTTGTTGGCGCCGAAAAGGCAGAGGCGACAACCGAAGTCGTGGATGCGATCGTCGATGCCGATATCGTCCTGCTGGCGCCGTCCAACCCGGTGGTGAGCATCGGCGCCCTCCTGGCCATTCCCGGGGTCCGCGGTGCGTTGCGATCGACCAGTGCTCCCGTCGTCGGCTACTCCCCCATTGTCAGTGGAAAACCATTGCGCGGCATGGCCCATGAGTGCCTGACCGTCATCGGCGTGCCATCCACCGCCGAAGCGGTGGGTCGGCACTACGGCTCGCGTGCCGGCACCGGCATCCTGGATTGCTGGCTGATCCACGATGGTGACCATGCCGACATCGACGGTGTGGCGGTGCGCTCGATACCACTGCTGATGGCCGATCCCGATGCGACGGCGCAGATGGTCAGCGCCGGTTTGGAACTCGCAGGCGTGGCGGCGTGACCCCCGACGCCAAGCCAGAGCAGCGCAGCGCTCGCGAGCACGGCAGCGCGTCGGCGGTCGAAATCTTGCCCGTCACCGGCCTTCCTGAATTCCGCCCGGGCGACGATTTGAGCGCCGGGATCGCCGCGGCCGCACCCTGGCTGCGCGACGGCGACGTGGTCGTCGTCACCAGCAAGGTGGTGTCGAAGTGCGAGGGCCGACTGGTCCCAGCGCCCGACGACCCGGATGCGCGGGACACGTTGCGGCGCAAGCTCGTCGACAGCGAGGCGGTGCGAGTACTGGCCCGCAAGGGTCGCACACTGATCACCGAGAACCGACAGGGGCTGGTGCAGGCCGCTGCAGGCGTGGACGGCTCGAACGTCGGCGCCGCGGAGCTGGCGCTGTTGCCCGTCGACCCCGATTCCAGCGCCGCGGCGTTGCGCGCCCAGCTGCACGAGCGGCTGGGGATCACCGTCGCCGTGGTGATCACTGACACCATGGGTCGTGCTTGGCGCAACGGGCAGATCGACGCCACCGTCGGTTCGGCGGGTTTGGCGGTGCTGCACAACTATGCCGGTGCCGTCGACCCGCACGGCAACGAGCTGGTCGTCACTGAGGTCGCCGTGGCCGACGAGATCGCGGCGGCCGCCGATCTGGTCAAGGGCAAACTGACCGCGATCCCAGTGGCCGTGGTGCGCGGCCTGCCCATACTCGACGATGGCTCGACGGCGCGGCAATTGGTTCGGCCGGGCACCGAAGACCTGTTTTGGCTCGGCACCGCCGAAGCACTGGACCTGGGCCGCCGGCAAGCTCAGCTACTGCGCCGCTCGGTACGCCAATTCGCCGACGAACCGGTACCGCCGCACCTGGTCGAGGCAGCTGTCGCCGAGGCGCTCACCGCACCCGCTCCCCACCACACCCGGCCGGTGCGGTTCGTGTGGCTGCAGACCCCCTCGACCCGCACCCGCCTGCTGGACCGCATGCGCGACAAGTGGCGCACCGACCTGGCCGGTGACGGCAAGCCCGCCGATGCCATCGAGCGACGAGTGGCGCGCGGTCAGATCCTCTACGACACACCGGAAGTCATCGTCCCGATGCTGGTCCCCGACGGTGCGCACAGCTACCCCGATGCCGCGCGCACCGACGCCGAGCGCACCATGTTCACCGTCGCCGTAGGCGCGGCGGTGCAAGGGCTGCTGGTCGCCTTGGCGGTACGCGGGCTGGGCAGCTGCTGGATCGGCTCGACGATCTTTGCCGCCGACCTGGTTCGCGACGAGCTGGCACTTCCGGGCGATTGGGAGCCGTTGGGCGCCATCGCGATCGGCTACCCGGCGCAGCCGCAGGAGCCCAAAGATCCGGTACCGGTCTCGGATCTGCTGGTGCGCAAGTGAGCGTGCGGGACTCCGCGATCGCGCTGCTATCCGATTGGCAGGCGCCAGATCCGGCGCAGGACGCACTGCGGCATGCCGTGCTGGCCTTCCTGTATGCCCGCGAGGATGCCTGCCGCCGCGAGTCCGTCCCCGGGCACATCACCGCCTCCGCGCTGGTGCTCGACCACTCCGGCGCCCAGGTGCTGCTCACCCTGCATCCGCGGCTGGGCCGCTGGGTTCAGCTGGGCGGGCACTGCGAAGACAGCGACGACGACATCCTCGCTGCGGCGCTGCGGGAGGCTACCGAGGAATCCGGTGTCGCGGGCCTGCGGCTTGCACCCGATCTCGTTGCCGTGCATGTACATCCGGTCACCTGCTCGCTGGGGGTGCCTACCCGCCACCTCGATCTGCAGTTCGTCGCACACGCGCCGCCGGACGCGCAGATCGTCCTCAGCGACGAATCAGAGGACCTGCGGTGGTGGCCGGCCGACGCATTGCCCGCCGGCAGCGACACCGCGCTGGCGTATTTGGTCACCCGAGCCTCAAGCGTGGGCTCAACTCAGAACGGTGGCGGTTCGTCGTCTGGATCGGGTGGGGGCAGTCCGAAGTAGCTCATGCGCTCGCCCCGCCGTGCTGTGCGTGCGTCGTGGTTCGCTCGGCGTTCGGCGGCGATGCGGTGGGCGCGGTTTTGGGCGCGGGTGCGGCGGCGTTTGGGCATCATCGCCGTCCGCTCGCCGCAATAGTCATCCGGAAGATCGGCCTCGATGGCCGGGATGCCGCCGGTGGAGTGGCACAAGCTGGGAAACAGCAGCGCACTGCCCGGAGTGGTGACATAGGTCTGACCCGCTGGCGACGTCAAAATCAGCGTGCCGTCGGGCAACTGCTGCTCGCGCCAGCCCCAGAAAGTCTTCACCAAATGATGTGTGCGGCAATAACATTTGAGATTCGACGCATGCGTCGGCCCGCCATCGGCGTACGGGATCGTATGATCCAGGTCGCAGTCGACTGCCGGCCGGTCACAGCCCGGCCAGCGACACGTCAAATCCCGGCACCGCACAAAATCCGCCAGCGCCTTCGAAGCCACATACCCCGGCTCGGGCGGAGCATCGCCCGGGTGAACCAGCGACACCAGCGTGGCCGTTTTGGCCAGCTCCGCCACCAGTTCAGCCGGGATCAGCCCATCGGCACCGACCTGCGAAGCCACCGCCGAGCCGCTGCCGTCGAGCGTGGCCTGCTCGGCGATCACGTGGATCACGACAGGCGTTGCAGCAGACCGCTTTCCAGCGACACAATCGGAACGCCCGCAGCGGCAGCCCAGTCGATCAGCGTGCGCGGCGAGTGCACCCAACGCGTCAGCGCGGCGCTGATCGCGGGTACGCGGATCGTGCTCACAGACCGTGGCAGCAAGTGCATCCAGTTGTTTGTCGAGAGCCCGCGCGTCCGGGGTCAGTAGCTTGCCATAGATCTCCGAGATACCTCCGGCGCCGTCGCCGATCGAAATCTCTCGACCACCCTGGCGTTCTTTGCGCCGCCGGACAGCATCCGCGTCGGCACGGCCCACAATCTTGTCGATCTGCCCGGCGAGTCGCCCCTGCGTCATCGACGGCCAGCGCGGCACGTTGACGGCAAGTTGCCCATCCACCGTCGCCAACACGTCGCGATCGGTGATCAAATCGGTGCGAAACACGATCGTCTGAAACGCCCGATAGTCGATATCACCGGCCTTAAAGACCGCTGCCAGCTTCGGCAGCCGCTCGCGCATGGCCCGCGCATACCGCAACCGGCTTCCCGCCAACCCCTGACTGATGCGCAGCGCCGCGGCCACCTCGGCGGTCACCGCCTCTTCGGTATCGATGGCCCAATCTTCGGTGTTAGAACACCGCGATAACCGATAGCCAAACAGCTCCCCAATTGCGGCCAGCTGCGCAGCGGCCGCCTGATTCTCCGCCCGCGCCGACGCGCAGATCCGGTCCACCAGGGCCGTCGACTCCGGTGTGGTCGAGGGATGGCGCCGCTCAAACAGCTCATCAAACCGCGCGATCACCTCCAACCGCGCCGCCTCATCGAACATACGTTCGAGTATAGCAGACTCCACTCGTACTGACTCATACTTTTTGGGCAGGGTCGCAAGTTGTGGATACCTGCGGCCGCGGAAGCCGGCGGGGGTTCTCCAGCAACAAGGTCACTGTCATGCTGGATGTCAAAGCGCGGCCGAAAACCTGATTAAAAGCCAACACCTAGACGTCGGTCGAGTAGCGGATTCCGCCGTCGGGAATCGAGACACCGGGCCACACCCGGGCGCCGCGCAGCAACTCGCAGCGGGCGCCGATGTCGGCGCCGTCGCCGATCACGCCATCGCGGATCAGCGCCCGCGGGCCGATCCGCGCGCCGAAGCCGATGATCGAGCGCTCGATCACGCTGCCGGCCTCGATCCGCGCTCCGTCGAAGATCACCGCGCCGTCCAATCGGGCGCCGGAGCCGATCTCGGCGCCCCGCCCGACGACCGTGCCGCCGATCAACAGCGCGCCGGGCGACACCGCCGCGCCGTCGTGCACCAATTGTTCGCCGCGATGCCCGCACAGTGCCGGCGACGGGGCGATGCCTCGCACCAGATCCGCCGAGCCGCGCACGAAATCCTCTGGCGTGCCCATATCCCGCCAGTAGCTCGTGTCGACGTAGCCGCACACCTTCACCCCGTCGGAAAGCAGCGCCGGGAACACCTCGCGTTCCACCGAGACTTCCCGGCCGCGCGGAATCCGGTCGATGGTCTTGCGAGAGAACACGTAGCAGCCGGCGTTGATCTGGTCGGTCGGCGGGTCCTGTGTCTTCTCCAAAAACGCGGTGACCCGGCTGTTTTCGGTGGTGACGCAACCGAACGCCCGCGGGTCGGAGACCCGCACCAAATGCAGAGTCAGGTCAGCCTCGTTGGTGCGGTGGAAATCCAGCAGCTGCCCCAGGTCGGCGCCGGAGAGCACATCACCGTTGAACACCATCACGGTGTCGTGGCGCAGCCGCGGCGCAACGTTGGCGATACCGCCGCCGGTGCCCAGCGGATGCTCTTCGGTGACGTATTCGATCTGCAAACCGAGTTTGGAGCCGTCGCCGAACTCCGCCTCGAACACCGCCGGCTGATAGGACGTGCCCAGGATGACGTGCTCGATACCGGCCGCGGCGATCCGCGACAGCAGGTGGGTGACGAACGGCAGCCCGGCGGTCGGCAGCATCGGCTTGGGCGCCGACAGGGTCAGCGGCCGCAGTCGGGTGCCCTTGCCACCGACGAGCACAACCGCGTCGACTTGGGGGTTCGCCAGTGTCATCGGCGCCGCTCCTCTTCCAGGCTGCGCCGCGAGCTGCGCACCTGCAGCCGCGCACGCACCTTCAACGCGGTCCGCATGGCCCCGCGCAGCGGGGCGCGCCACCAGCCAGAATGCCGATCGGCGAGGAATCTATAGGTGCTTTCGTGGTGGGCAACCAGGTTGCGGGCCGCATCGCGCCCAGCGGCGTGGCCCTTGTGATGCAGCACTTCGGCCGACGGGACGTAGACGTTCAGCCAGCCGGACCTGCCGAGCCGGTCGCCCAAATCGACGTCCTCCATGTACATGAAGTAGCGCTCGTCGAAACCGCCGATCTGATCGAAGGCCGCGCGGCGCACCAAAAGACACGCCCCCGACAGCCAGCCCACCGTCCGCTCGGTGGGCTCCAGCCGCTGCTGGCGGTACGCCGTCGACCACGGGTTGTCGCGCCACAGCGGGCCGACGACGGCGTGCATGCCGCCCCGGACCAGGCTCGGCAGATGCCGCGCCGACGGGTACACCGACCCGTCGGGTTCGCGGATCAGCGGGCCCAGCGTGCCCGCGTGCGGCCACCGGGCGGCGGCGTCCAGCAACGCGTCGATGCTGCCGGGACCCCACTGCACGTCCGGGTTGGCCACGATCAGCCATTCCTCACCGTCGCCCAATTGGGCGACCGCGCGGTTCACTGCGGTGCCGTAGCCGAGGTTGGCGCCCGTCGAGAACATCCGCGCGTTCGGGTACCGCTCGACCGCCGCCTGCGGCGCTCCGTCGGTCGAGCCGTTGTCGGCCATCAGCACGTTCACCGGCCGCTCGGTGGCCAGCGACAGCGAAGCCAAAAAGCGGTCCAGGTGCGGGCCCGGCGAATAGGTCACCGTCACCACAGACAGGACGTCACTCACGGCAAGAAGGGTAACCGTCAGGCGTCCACGGGCACGGACAGCGCTTGGCTCAACGCCTCCCGCCACGGCCGCAGCGGCGCGAGGCCGGCCAGCTCAGAGGCCCGACTGGACAGCACGGTGTAGGGCGGTCGGGGCGCCGGCCGCGGCACTCGGTCGCTGCTGACCGGGCGTACGCGTTCGGGATCGGCGCCCACACCTTCGAACACCGCGCGGGCTTGCTCGAACCGGGAGACGGCGCCCTGGTTGGCGGCGTGCACCAGCGGGGCGGCGACCCGGCCGTCGACCACCTGCAGCAACGCACCCACCAGATCGCCGGCGTAGGTCGGTGAGCCGATCTGATCGTCGACCACCTCCAGGGTGCGGTCGCCGCCGGCCAGCCGGCGCATGGTGGCGACGAAGTCCTTGCCGGCGGCGCCGGTGTAGACCCAGGCGGTGCGCACCACGGTGGCTTCCGGCAGCGCCGCCAGCACGGCCAGCTCACCGGACAGTTTGGTACGTCCGTACACGCTCAGCGGCGCGGTCTGATCGCCCGGCTCGTAGGGGCGCGGCGCCGAGCCACCGAAGTCGCCACTGAATACGTAGTCGGTGGAGATATGGACCAGTTGCGCGCCTACCCGCGCGCACGTTCGCGCCAGGTGCCCAGGCCCTTCCGCATTGACCGCATGCGCGGTCTCCTCGTCGCTTTCGGCCCCGTCGACATCGGTATAGGCCGCACAATTGACGACCACGTCGCCGCGTTCGATGAACTGGTCGGCAGCGGCCGGGTCGGTGATATCCCACTGCGACGACGTCAGCGCCAGCACGTCGCGTCCCTGCTGGCCGGCCTGTTCCGCCAGCAAGCTGCCGACCTGCCCACCGGCGCCAGTGATCACGATCCTGCTCCGCACGGCTACAAGTCTGGCACGGTCTGGGCACGCCGAAGCTTCGGCTACCCACGATACGGCTGTGGCGTAAGTAATCTATTGTGATGCCTGCGGAACGCGTGGTTCGTGTGGTTGCGACCGTGATGGCCGTCGTCGTCGTGCTCGGCACCGGGGTGGCGTGGAGCAGAATCCGGTCATTCGAGGACGGGATTTACCACGTCTTCGCTCCCTCATTGGGCCAGGGCGGCGACGACGGCGCGATCGACATCCTGCTGGTCGGCATGGACAGCCGCGCCGACGCCCACGGCAACCCGTTGAGTGCCGAGGAACTGGCGACGCTTCGGGCCGGCGACGAGGTCGCCACCAATACCGACACGATCATCTTGGTGCGGGTGCCCAACAACGGGAAGTCAGCCACCGCAATCTCGGTTCCGCGCGACACCTATGTGCAGGCGCCCGGGCTGGGCAAGACGAAAATCAACGGCGTCTACGGCCAAGTCAAGGAAGAAAAGCGGGTCACCCTCGTCGAATCGGGAATCGACGCAGCCGAGGCCGAGAGCCGCGGAACCGAAGCCGGGCGGGAGGCTTTGATCAAGACGGTTGCAGACCTCACCGGCGTCACGGTCGACCACTACGCCGAAATCGGGCTGTTGGGATTCGCGTTGATCACCGATGCACTCGGCGGAGTGAATGTCTGCCTCAAAGAGCCAGTCTACGAACCACTTTCAGGTGCCGACTTCCCGGCTGGCTGGCAGAAGCTCAACGGCCCGCAAGCGCTGAGCTTTGTCCGTCAGCGCCACGACCTACCGCGCGGGGACCTCGACCGGGTGGTGCGCCAGCAGGTGGTGATGGCGTCGTTGGCCCATCAGGTGATCTCCGGCAAGACGCTGTCCAGCCCGGCCACGCTGGACCGGCTCCAAGGCGCCATTCAGCGCTCGGTGGTGCTGTCTTCCGGTTGGGACATCATGGATTTCGTGAAGCAGCTGGAGAAGCTCGCCGGCGGGAACGTGGCCTTCGCCACCATTCCGGTGCTCGACGAGGCGGGCTGGAGTGACGACGGCATGCACAGCGTGGTGCGGGTGAATCCGCATCAGGTTCAGGACTGGGTCGCCGGCCTGCTGCACGACCAAGACGAGGGCAAGACCGAGGAGATCGCCTACACACCCGGCAAGACCACCGCCAACGTCCTCAACGACACCGACATCAACGGGCTGGCCGCAGCGGTCTCAGAAGTGTTGGCGTCCAAGGGTTTCAACAGTGGCAGCGTCGCCAACAACGACGCCGGACACGTGACGGGCAGTCAGGTACAGGCCGCCAAAGCCGACGACCTGGGCGCGCAGGCGGTCGCGAAAGATCTCGGCGGGCTGCCGGTCATCGCCAATGCGGCGGTGCCACCGGGGTCGGTGCGGGTGGTGCTGGCCAACGACTACACCGGTCCGGGCTCCGGGCTGGACGGCGGCGTGATGCCGATGGCGGCCTCGAACGCGGGCACAAGCGACAGTACCGCTCCCCCGCCGTCACCAATCCTGACCGCCGGGTCGGACAATCCGGAGTGTGTCAACTAAAGCGATCAACCTCAGCGAGGCGATTCTCGACCCGATGCTGCGTGCCGATCCGGTCGGCCCACGCATCACCTACTACGACGACGCCGCCGGCGAGCGCATCGAACTCTCCGCGGTGACACTGGCCAATTGGGCCGCCAAGACCGGCAACCTGCTGCGCGACGAATTGGGCGCTGGGCCAGGCAGCCGGGTGGCGGTGTTGCTGCCGGCCCACTGGCAGACCGCGGCGGTGTTGTTCGGCGTGTGGTGGATCGGCGCCGAAGCCCTGCTCGACGGGCCCGAGGCCGACATCGCGCTGTGCACCGCGGCCCGGCTGGACGAGGCCGACAGCACCGGCGCCGCCGAGGTGGCGGTGCTGTCGCTGGATCCGTTCGGCCGCCCAGCGCCCGACCTGCCGGTTGGCGTCACCGACTACGCGACTGCGGTGCGCGTCCACGGCGACCAGATCGTCGCCGAGCGCCAGCCGGGCCCCGCGCTGGCGGGCCGATCGGCCGGCGACATGCTCGCCGACTGTCACAGCTCCGCTGCAGCGCGGGGGTTGACGGGAGCAGACCGCGTGCTTGCGACCGCGCCGTGGGACCAGCCAGCTGAACTGGTCGACCGCTTGCTGGCGATCTTGGCGGTCGGCGGGTCGCTGGTGCAGGTCGCCAACCCGGATGCCGCGGCGCTGCCCCGCAAGGTGGAGACCGAGAAAGTCACCCGCGTCCTCGAGTAGGAGGCAACCTACATATATTGGTATCGCAATATTTCTATGTTAATGTCGGAAGCGGACAGCCCCGACAGGATGGAGTGTGGCGATGTTGGTGCACGGGCTACTCGGGAAAGCGGCCGGAACGGTGGTCACCGGGCTGGTCGGGGTAAGCGCCTACGAAGCGCTGCGCAAGGCGCTGGGCTCGGCGCCGGTGCACAACGCCGCAGTCACCGCGACCGAGTGGAGTCTGCGCGGGACGCGGCGCGCCGAGGAAGCAGCGGAGTCGGCCCGGCTCAAAGTGGCCGACGTCGTCGCCGAGGCCCGCGAGCGCATCGGTGAAGAGGCGCCGCCGCCGGCGATCGGCGATCACGGCGACCACGAACACTGACCCTTGGCCATGACTGACCTTGCCGTCATTTCCGACGCGGCCGGGCGGATGCGGGTACAGGTCCCGTGGGTGCGGTCGAACTCCCGGCGCGCCGTCGCGGTGGAAGAGGCGGTCGACAAGCAGAACGGGGTGCGGGCGGTGCACGCCTACCCGCACACCGGCTCGGTCGTCGTGTGGTATTCGCCGAAACGCTGCGACCGCTCGGCGGTGCTTGCCGCGATCGACTCGGCCGAACACGTTGCGGCCGAACTGATTCCCGCACGCACGCCGCGCTCGGCCGATGTCCGCAACACCGAGGTGCTGCGCATGGTGGTCGGCGGCGCGGCGCTGGCATTGCTCGGGGTGCGCCGCTACGTCTTCAATCGGCCGCCGCTGCTGGGTTCGAGCGGCCAGTTGGTTGCGACCGGCGCAACGGTGTTCATGGGCTATCCCTTCCTGCGCGGCGCGCTGCGATCGCTGCGGTCCGGCCGTGCCGGCACCGATGCGCTGGTGACCGCGGCGACCGTGGCCAGCCTGGTGCTGCGCGAGAACGTCGTCGCGCTCACGGTGCTGTGGCTGCTCAATATCGGTGAGTACCTCCAGGATTTGACGCTGCGACGGACCCGGCGGGCCATTTCGGATTTGCTGCGCGGCACCGCCGACACCGCCTGGATACGGCTGGACGACGGCAACGAGGTGCAGGTGCCGATCGACACCGTGCAGGTCGGCGACGACGTGGTGATTCACGATCACGTGGCGATACCGGTCGACGGCGAAGTGGTCGACGGCGAGGCGGTTGTCGACCAGTCTGCGATCACCGGCGAAACCCTGCCGGTCAGCATCGTCACCGGGTCTGACGTGCATGCCGGCTCGGTGGTGCTGCGCGGCCGTTTGGTCGTGCGCGCCCGCGCCGTCGGCAACGAAACAGCCATCGGCCGCATCGTCACCAGAGTCGAAGAGGCGCAACAAGATCGCGCGCCGATCCAAACCGTCGGCGAGAACTTCTCCCGCCGCTTCGTTCCGATTTCGTTCATCGTCTCGGCGATCACCCTGGCGATCACCGGAGATGTGCGACGCGCGATGACCATGCTGCTCATCGCGTGCCCGTGCGCCGTGGGGCTGGCGACACCGACGGCGATCAGCGCGGCGATCGGCAACGGTGCTCGTCGCGGCATCCTGATCAAGGGCGGCTCACACCTCGAGCAGGCCGGCCGGGTAGACGCCATCGTGTTCGACAAGACCGGGACGCTCACCGTCGGCCGCCCGGTCGTCACCAACATCATTGCCATCCACCGGGATTGGCAACCCGAGCAGGTCCTGGCCTACGCGGCCAGCTCGGAACTGCACTCGCGGCATCCGCTTGCCGAGGCGGTGATCAGATCCACCGAGGAACGCCGCATCATCATTCCGCCGCACGAGGAATGCGAGGTGCTGGTCGGCCTGGGGATGCGGACCTGGGCCGACGGCCGCACGCTGCTGCTGGGCAGCCCATCGCTGCTGCGCTCCGAAAACGTCGCGGTGACAACCGAAGCGGCCGACTGGGTGGACAAGTTGCGCCAGCAGGCCGAAACGCCGCTGCTGCTGGCGGTCGACGGCATCCTGGTGGGACTGATCAGCCTGCGCGACGAAGTGCGCTCCGAGGCCACCGATGTCTTACACCAGCTGCGGGCCAACGGGATTCGCCGCATCGTCATGCTCACCGGTGACCACCCGGAGATCGCCAAGGTGGTTGCCGCCGAGTTGGGCATCGACGAGTGGCGGGCCGAGGTGCTGCCGGAGGACAAACTCGAAGTGGTGCGCGAGCTGCAGGACGAAGGGCATGTCGTCGGGATGGTCGGCGACGGCATCAACGACGCTCCCGCGCTGGCGGCCGCCGACATCGGAATCGCCATGGGACTGGCCGGAACCGACGTCGCCGTCGAAACCGCCGACGTCGCATTGGCCAACGACGATTTGCGGCGCCTGCTCGATGTGGGCGATCTCGGGTCGCGTGCGGTCGAGGTGATCCGGCAGAACTACGGCATGTCCATCGCGGTCAACGCCGCCGGGCTGCTGATCGGCGCGGGCGGCGCGCTGTCGCCGGTGCTGGCCGCAATCCTGCACAACGCGTCGTCGGTGGCCGTCGTCGCCAACAGCTCGCGGTTGATCCGCTACCGCCTCGATTAGCCGCCGTGCAAGAATTCCGCCGGCGACGATGCAGAGCGGAAGCGATGAGGAGGAGCGGCGTATATATTGTCGCCGTTAAGGCGATGACGATGCAGGAAGCCGGTGTGAGTCCGGCGCGGTCCCGCCACTGTCATCGGGGAGCGACCCTCATCGGCCACGGCCAGCCGGCTGGAAGGCGAGGCGAGCAGCGATCCGAAAGCCAGGACACTGCCGTCATCGCGTCCTGCGAACCGGGGCGGTGTACCCCGAGAGAGCTGACCGATGTCACGTCCGCCGTGGATAGTTCTTGTCGTCATCACCACCCTGGCGCTCAGCGTGGGCGCCTGCGCCCCGTCGTCGGACAAGCCGTCCGACACCAGCACCTCCGATACGCCAGGCTGCATCAGCGCCTTCGACCCGAACGCCGATTACTTCCCGGACAAGTCGGCGGTCCACGACGCCACCAATTTCACGATCAGCTACCACAACAGCTATCAGGTCCTGACCGTCAAACAGCCCTACCCGAACGGATCACCCCAGTCGTATGTGCTGGTGCGCTGCGGGGCCCCGGCGCCAGCGCTGACCGGCGACCTGGCACACGCGCCGCAGATCACGGTGCCCGTCACCAGCCTGTATTCCGCGTCGACCACCCATCTGGGCATGATCGACGAACTCGGCCAGACCGACGTGGTCACCGGTCTGGCCGATACCGCCAACGCCGTCAGCCCGCAGATCCGCCGGCGCATCGACGCCGGCAAGGTCGCCGACTACGCGCCGGGCCAGCAGATCAACGTCGAGTCGGTGATCGCGGGCCACCCCGATGTGCTGGTCACCGCGGGCACCGACGATCCGAGTTACGCCAAGCTGCGCGACGCCGGCATCGACGTGGTTGCCGACGCCGAATGGCTGGAGGCCACGCCGTTGGGCCGGGCGGAGTGGGTCAAGGTGTTCGCCGCGCTGACGGGCACCGAGAAGAAGGCCGACGGGATTTACGACGGGCTGCGCGAGGACTACCGCAACGTCGCAGCCAAGACGGCCGGCGTGCGGCCCGCCGAGGTGTTGCCGGGAACCATGTACCAAGGCACCTGGTCGGTGCCGGCCGGCGGCGACTACGCGGGACGGTTGATTGTCGACGCCGGCGGTGACTATCCGTGGTCGCGCGACCCGAACACCGGAAGCCTGCAGCTGAGCTTCGAATCCGTCTACGCCAAGGCCGGACATGCTCCGGTGTGGCTGGTGAGCACCAACTGGAGAACACTCGATGACGCGCTGGCCACCGACAACCGCTACAGCGAGCTGACGGCGGTCCGCGACGGGCAAGTCTGGTCGGCGACCAAGGCGATCGGCCCCGGCGGCGGCAACGACTACTGGGAGCGCGGCGTGGCCCGGCCCGACCTGGTGCTGGCAGATCTGGTGGCGATCCTGCATCCCGAGCTGGCACCCAACCACCGCTTCGAGTTCTATCGACAGGTCACCGGCGCGTGAGCAGGGCGGCGGCCGCGCTGACGGCGCTGGCCGCGGCGGTGGCGGTGCTGACGCTGCTGGGGATTGCGCTGGGCCCGGTGCGGGTGCCGCTGTTCGACACGGTCCGCGTCCTGGCCGGTGCCGACCCGTCGGACCCTCGCTGGCAGGTGATCGTGGCGAGCATGCGCGTGCCGCGGGTGCTGACCGCGGTCGCGGCCGGTGCCGGGCTGGGCGTGGCCGGCCTACAGATGCAGACCCTGTTCCGCAACGCGCTCGCCGACCCGTACGTGTTGGGCGTCAGCTCGGGCGCGAGCCTCGGGGTGGCCGTCGTGGTGATCGCCGGTGCCGGATCCACCGCCGGATTCACCGCGGGTTTGGCCGGCGGCGGTCGCGCCGGCGTGGTGCTCGCTGCGGCGCTGGGGGCCGCGGCCGTGCTAGCGATGGTGCTGGCGCTGGCCCGCTGGGTGCGGTCGGCTGCGACGCTGCTGTTGATCGGCGTGATGGTGGGCGCGGCCAGTACCGCGGTCGTCAGTGTGCTGCTGGTGTATGCGGATCCGCAGCGTGTCCAGCAATATCTGCTCTGGGGACTGGGCAGCTTCGCCGGCACCACCTGGGCCGACTTGCGCCTGCTGTTGCCGTGCGTCGCAGTGGGCGTGGCGGCCGCGGCGATGACGGTCCGTGCTCTCAACGCGCTGCTGCTCGGCGAGGGTTATGCCCGCACGATGGGGATCGACGTCGGGCGGGCCCGGACGATCGCGGTGGCGTCGGCGTCGCTGTTGGCCGGTGTGACGACGGCGTTCTGCGGCCCGATCGCTTTCCTCGGGCTGGCGGTACCGCACCTGTCCCGTATTGCGTTGGGTACCTCCGATCACCGCGTGCTGGTTCCCGGCGTGGTCCTGATGGGAGCGGCTGTCGCGCTGGGCTGTGCGATTGTCAGCCAGGTGCCCGGGAGCGACTCCGTGCTGCCGGTCAACGCGGTCACCGCGCTGATCGGGGCGCCGTTCGTCGTCGTCGTGCTGCTGCGCAGTCGCCGCGGGGTGGGCATCGAGCGATGATCGAGTTGCGTGACTTGGCAATCGGCTACCGCAGCCGGCGTCGGACCAGCACCGTGGCCGCCGGGCTGCAGGCGGTGGCCCGCCGCGGCGAGCTGACGGTTGTGTTGGGGCCCAACGGATGCGGCAAGTCCACGCTGATCCGAACCCTGTGCGGATTGCAACCCGCTCTCGGCGGGCAGGTGCTGCTGGACGGGTGCGACATAGCTGCGGTGCCGCCCGACGAACTGGCCCGGCGGGTGGCGGTGGTGCTCACCGACCGCATCGACCCGGGCCTGCTCTCCGCGCGTGAACTCGTTGGCCTGGGCCGCATCCCGTACCTGAGCCGCAGCGCCCGGCTCACCACTGACGACAACGCCGTCATCGACTGGGCCTTGGCCGCAGTCGACGCAAGCAACCTGGCCTCGCGCCCGGCCGCCGAACTCTCCGACGGCGAACGGCAGCGGGTGCTCACGGCCCGGGCTCTGGCCCAGCAGCCTTCGGTGCTGGTGCTCGACGAGCCGACGGCCTTTCTGGACGTGCCGTCGCGGGCCGGCCTGGTCGAGATGTTGCGCGGCCTGGCCCGCGACCACGGCCTGGCGATCGTGATGTCAACTCATGACCTGGAACTCGCGTTACGGGTCGCTGACCGGGTGTGGCTGCTCGGCCCGGACGGTGCGCTGCTCGACGCGATCCCCGAGGAACTCATGCTCGCCGGACACATCGGCGAGCTGTTCGACTGCGGCACATTGCGTTTCGATGCGGCCGACGGGGTGTTCGTGGTGCGGGGCACAACCGGGAGAAACGCGCGCGTCGAGGCATCCCATCCGCTGGCCGACGCGGTCGAACGAGTGCTCGCCAGGGAGGGTTGGCGCACCCGCGAACCCGCCGAGATCGTGGTCACCGCCGCCGATCCGGAGGCGATCACGCTGCGGGCCGGCGGCCGTCCGGCGGTGTCGACGACGCTAGGCGGGCTGCCGGCGTTGTTGCGCGATCATCCACCCGGCGGTCGTGACTGCGCTTCCGCGGAGATGACGGTGGCGATGCACGCCGAATTGTCGAAAGTCAGCCCGTATTTCGCGGTGGGCACCGGACCGCTCGCTGAAAGCGGTTGGCGGCCCGTGCATCTACTTTATACCGATACCGATCTGCTCGACGGCGTCGTCGGCCGTGTGCAGACCCGCATCGGCGCCGCGGAGCGTCGGGTTGCGGTGTCCACGTTTCAGCTCGGCTTCGCCGCACGGCTGTGGTCGATCGGGCTCGGCGCGGTGGCCGGCCATCGTCTGCTGCCCGACCTGTGTTCCGAGCATCTGCTGTTTCGCGAGACCGACGGTCAGCTGCACCTGCACATCGAGCACCCCGTCGGGTGGCGGGGCGACGATCTGGAGCCGATGCTGGCTGACATGGTCCTCGAGTCACACCTGGCGCCGCTGTCCGCGGCGGTGCGTCGACTCGGGCCGATCTCGGCAAAGGTGTTGTGGGGCAATGCGGCTTCTGCGCTGCTCGGGGCTGCCCGCGTGTTCGACGACAAGTGTGCATCCGACGCGGGGTGGCAGTTGGCCCGCAGATTGTGCGACGACGAAAGACTCACCGGTGCAATCCATTTCAGCAACGGCAGCTATCGTCGTACCAGCTGCTGCCTTTACTACCGCACGCCGGTGGGCGGGTTCTGCGGCGAGTGTGTGCTGGCGGCCAAGCGGGAAAAGGAGCGGCGCTGATGACTGAACCCGACATCGTCGCGACCGAGGACGGCAGCCGCGAGCAGCGCTGGCCGTTACCGACCGACGAAGCGCGGCTGCTCGATTTGATCCACCTGTGCTTCGACGAGTACTGGGACGATATCTGGTTCGGCATCATCGTCGAAGGCGCGGCCTGGGAAGTGGCGGCGCCCAACGCGCCCAGGCGCATCTCGATGTACGACGGATACGCCACAGTCGACTTCGGCCGCTGGCACTTCCACCTGTGCATCGGGGAACACACGGCAAGCGGTCCCGACCTCGGCCGGATCCGAAGATGCGCGCGCGCCGAAATGTATCGCCGGATCGCCGACGACGGCTACCCCACCTCGTGGGGGGTGCGCCTCTACAACGGACGCGACGAACAGCTGATGACGCTAATGCTGCCGAATCCGTTTCTGACCAACGATCAGCAGATCCGCCACGAGCCCGCCTGGGGGCAGCTGGAACTGTGGGACCGGCTGCGCGCCGAGTATCTGGGGCTGGGTCCCGACCCGTTGGACCGCGCCGGCGAGGGCTTTCGGCACGGGTGACGCCGGGTCAGCAGCTGCAGTTCTCGCCGCGCCAGGATCGAATGCCCTGCCAGATCGCCGCGGCGGCGATACCCAGGCCGATCGCGGGGTCGAGCCACCAACCGCCGGGCCAGGCGGCGGTAATCGCAAGTCCGGCCAGCACCGCCGCTGCCTGGGCTCCGCACAGGTAGTTCTGGGTGCCTTCGCCCGCGGTGGCCGCTGAGTGCAACCGCGCCGCCAGTCGATGTTTGGCGCGGCCGAGGGTCGGCATCAGCACCAGGGCGACAGCGGTCAACGCGATACCGATCACCGATGTCTCGGCGTGGTGCTCTTCGAGCAGGTGGCGCAGCGATTCCGCGGCGATGTACGGAGCGGTGAGCCAGAAGGACACCGCGACACCGATTTGGGCGCGCCGCTCGGCGGTGGTTGAGAGTGTGCGTGAGCCGCTGAACCGCCACACCACCATGGCACTCGCCAGGCCTTCGGGGGCACTGCCCAAGGCCCAGCCGGTCAGCGCGATCGAGCCGACCGCCAGACCCTGCCACAAACCCAGCGCACCTTCAGCGAGCATCGCGAGCATGCTGACCCAGGCCAGCCGTCGCGCCCACCGAGCCCGCCGAAGCCATCCCGCATCCCGCTCGTGACAGGCGTCGCCAGCGAGGGCGGCGGGATTGTGCGGGTGGGAGACGGTCACCAGACGATCTTAAGGGTCGTTACGCTGCTCAGCATGGCGCGCACCGATAACGACACCTGGGACCTGGCCAGCAGCGTGGGGGCCACTGCCACGATGGTGGCCGCCGGCAGGGCGCGCGCCACCGCAGCCGGGCTCATCGACGACCGGTTCGCCGACCCGTTGGTGCGCGCGGTCGGCATCGATTTTTTCACTCGGTGGGCCACCGGCGAACTCGACCCCACCGAGGTCGACATTCCCGACCTGCCCTGGGGCATGCAGCCGATGACCGACCTACTGGCAGTACGCACCCGCTTCATCGACACGTTCTTCGCCGAGGCGGGCGCAGCCGGCATCCGCCAGGCGGTCATTTTGGCTTCCGGCCTCGACGCGCGCGGCTATCGGCTGTCCTGGCCGGCGGGGACGGCGGTGTTCGAGATCGACCAACCGCAGGTGCTGGAATTCAAGGCCGCCACCCTGGCCACGCTCGACGCCCAACCGATCACCGATCTGCGGACGGTGCCGATCGATCTGCGCCACGACTGGCCGGCCGCGCTGCAGCAAGCGGGGTTCGATCCCGCAAAGCCGACCGCCTGGATCGCCGAGGGGCTGGTCGCATTTCTGCCGCCGGAAGCCCAGGACCGCTTGCTGGACAACATCACTGGGCTCAGCGCCGATGGCAGCCGAGTTATTGTCGAGATTTTCTTGAACTCCCCGGAATCCGTGCAAGCACAGCAAGCCGCAACCCGCAAATGGTACGAGAACGGCCTGGACGTGCACATCGACAACTTGGGCTATCCCGCCGAACGCAATGACGTGGCGACCTACCTGGGCGAGCGAGGCTGGCAGACGGATCGCACGCTGGCCAACCAGTTGTTGGCCGACAGCGGATTACCGATGCTCAGCGCCGACAGCCACAACTACTACTGCACCGCGGTGTTGGGCCGGGATCGTGAGCAGCGCTAGCCCCAAACCTCTCGACGGGTATCGGGTACTGGATTTCACCCAGAATGTCGCGGGCCCGCTGGCGGGCCAGGTGATGGTCGACCTGGGCGCCGAGGTCATCAAGGTCGAGGCGCCCGCCGGGGAAGCCGGCCGGCACATCACCTCGGTGCTGCCCGGACGTCCACCGCTGGCAACGTATTTCCTGCCCAACAACCGGGGCAAGAAATCGGTGTGCATGGATTTGAGCACCACCGAAGGCAAGCAGCAGATACTGCGACTGGCCGACACAGCCGATGTCGTCCTGGAAGGATTCCGTCCCGGGGTGATGGAGAAACTCGGCCTGGGGCCCGACGAATTGCGGTCGCGCAATCCGAAATTGATCTATGCCCGGCTGTCGGCATATGGCGGCAACGGCCCGCACGGCAACCGGCCGGGCGTCGACTTGATGGTCGCCGCCGAGGCCGGGATGACGTCGGGAATGCGCACCGCGGACGGCAAACCGCAGATCATCCCGTTTCAACTCGTCGACAACGCCAGCGGCCACGTCCTGGCCCAAGCCGTGCTGGCCGCACTACTCAACCGCGAGCGGCACGGCGTCGCTGACATCGTCCGCGTCGCAATGTATGACGTCGCGGTGAGCCTGCAGGCCAACCAGCTGATGGTGCACCTCAACCGGCCCAGCGATCTGCCGGTGCAGAAACCCAAGCGGCGCAAAGGCGTTGGCTTTGCCACCCAGCCGTCCGACGCGTTCCGCACCGCTGACGGGTACATCGTCGTCAGCGCCTACGTGCCCAAACACTGGGAGCTGCTATGCCATACGATCGGCCGCCAAGACCTTCTCGACGACGAGCGGTTCGCCGACCAGCGTTCACGGTCGATCAACTACGGCGAGTTGACCGATGAGTTAGAGGCCGCGCTGAGCAACCGACCGGCAACCGAGTGGGTCGAATTACTTTGTGACAACGGCATCATGGCCTGCCTCCCGTACACCTGGAAGCAGGTTGTCGGCACGCCCCTGTTCGCCGAAAACGAGCTCGCATTGGAGGTCGGCGGCGACGACACCGTTACGGTGATTCGCACACCGGCGCGCTACTCCTCCTTCAGCTCGGCGGTGACAGATCCACCGCCGGCGTTGGGCGCCCACAACGACGAGTTTCTGGGCGCTGCGCGGGGAACGCCTCACTGAGGTTGGCAGTTATCCGGCGAATGGCGGGCGCAGCATGACGGTGGGCCGGAACCCGTATCGCGGTCCGGCACCATTCGCGCCGGCGCCCGCACCCGCCAGTGGCATCCCGCCCATCAGGTTTCCGCCCGCCGCCGTCTCCGGGGTGGCGGTGACGGCGCTGACCGGGAGCGGCGCAGCGCCAGGGACCGTCGCCGGCGCTGCCGCCGCGCCCCAGGCGGGCGGCACGGAAAGGCCACCAACCGGACTGGCAGCGCCCAGGCCCGCCGCGACCGGCGCACCGCCCCCCAGCCCGCCCAGGAGTCCGCCTAAACCGGGTAGCCCCGCCGCGGCCTTGGCCCCGTCGCTGGCCGCCTTGGCGGCCGGCGCCAGCGCCTTTTGCAGTGAGAGAAAGTGGGTCGACATGCCGGTGGCGCGATACATCATCGCCAGGGTGTTTTGAATAGGGCTGGCATATTCCGCCCACAGGCCCACCAAGGGAATCTCCTTCAACGCGTCCGGGAGCGACGTAGCGGATGCCGTCGCGCTCGATGACGCCGGGCTGGCAAGGGTCTGCAACGCCGGCGGCACCGACGACAGCAACTGCGACTCCGTCGCCTGGGCACTCGTCCCGGCCGATGTGGCAGCGGCCTGGGTGACCGCGGCGGCCTGCATGCCCTGCCCGGCGGGATTGGTGGTTTGCGCCGGACCGGTGAACGGTGTCACCTTTGTGGTGGGCGCGACCTGTCCGGCATACCCGTACATGGTCGCGGCGTCTTGGGCCCACATCTCGCCATATTGCGCTTCCAGCTGCGCGATGACCGGCATGTTTTGACCGAGAACGTTGGTCGCCACCGCCTGGGTCAGCTGGAGGCGGTTGGCCTCGATCAGCGGCGGGGGCACCGTCGCCGCGAACGCGGCCTCGTAAGCGGCCGCCGCGGCGCTGGCCTGAGCGGCGGACTGCTCGGCTTGCGCGGCGGTAGTGCTCATCCACGCGACATAGGGTGCAGCCGCACTGGCCATCTGCGCCGACGCCGGACCGAGCCACTCACTGGTCAGTTGGGTGATCACTCGGTCGTAGTCGATGGCGGCGGACTCCAACTCGGCGGCCAGCCACCGCCAGGATGCCGCGGCGTTCATCATCGGCGCCGACCCTGAGCCGGTGTACATGCGAGCGGAGTTGACTTCTGGCGGTAGCGCCCCGAAATCCAGCACTAACGTCTCCTCTAGCTGGCCGCGGCGGCATTGGCGGCTTCGGTGACCGCGTACGACCCGGCGCTGGTGCCCAGCATGTTGACGAACATGTCGTGAATCGCCGTCGCTTGAACGCTGGCCGCTTGATACATCCGGGCATGCGTGGCGAACTGGGCCGCCATCAGCGCCGAGACCTCATCGGCTGCCGGGGGAACCACTCCCGTCGTTGGTCCGGCCGCAGCAGCGTTCTGCGCGGCCACTGACGCGCCGATAGCGGCCAAGTTGCGGGCCGCGACGGATAACACTTCCGGCTGGGTTTCTACGAAGGCCACGTTGGTTTCTCTCCTCAGTGATCGGTCTCAGCGGCCTTCACGAGCCGCTCGCTAGCGACGTTAGATGGCCGGGAGCCGACTGTGCACTACCAATGACGAGTGTTCACCTGAAGATAGAAAGAGTTCATCAATACGTACTGATGATGCCTATAGAAGCCTTATATCTTCGTAAGTGCACTTAGGTCTCAGATAGTGGATCGCAGGTGCGGACAGCGGCGAGGAAAGGCATCGCATTCGTGACTACACGGTCGAGTAGATCGGCAGGGGGCGGCGACCGGCGGCGAGGCCAGGGCGTCAAGTAGTGGATTACGGAGCGTTACCGCCGGAAGTCAACTCTGCCCGGATGTACGCCGGCGCCGGCGCGGGACCGATGTTGGCGGCAGCCGCAGCCTGGGACGTGTTGGCCGCCGACCTGTACACGACCGCATCCTGCTACGGCTCGGCGATCTCCGAAATCAGCGGCCTGTGGTCGGGCCCGGCGTCGATTTCGATGGCCGCGGCCGCGGCGCCCTATGTGGCGTGGTTGTCCACCACCGCTGCACGGGCCGAGCAGGCGGCGGTCCAGGCCAAGGCCGCCGCGATTGCCTATGAGGCCGCCTTTGCGATGACGGTGCCGCCGCCGGTGATCGCGGCTAACCGGGTCCAACTGATGACGTTGATCGCGACGAACTTCTTCGGGCAGAACTTTCCGGCTATCGCGGCGACCGAGGTTCATTACTCGGAGATGTGGGCCCAGGATGCCGTGGCGATGTATGGCTACGCCGGCGCCTCAGCGGCCGCGTCGACGTTGACCACGTTCGACCAGCCGCCGCCCACCACCAATCCGCTGGGGCATGCCGGTCAGGCCGCGGCGGTTGCTCACGCCGCCGAGACGGCCGCCGGCACGAGTGCGCAGCCCCTGCCGTCGGTTCCCTCCACGCTGCAGGCCCTCGCACTGCCCCCATCGTCGTCCAGCACACCCACCGTCGGCCTCTGGAACCTCAGGTCAATCTTGAACGGCCTGCTGGGTGAATCCCCTGGGTCACCGGGCTCGCCCTCACCCCCGCTCGGGCAAGTGTTGACGCCTTCTATGTACTCCGCGCTCCTCGGCTCGGTCTATTACCAAATGGGCGACTATGACCACTTTATGAAGATCTGGGAGGGCTTAATCCCCGCCGCGGCCGCGAGCAAAGCAACTGGAGCAGCGGCGAGCCTGCCCGGTCTCGGTGGAATGCTGGGCGGCGGCGGGCCGGTGCCGGTGGGTGCATCGGCGGGTATGGGAAATGCGGGCACGGTCGGCAACCTGTCGGTGCCGCAGAGTTGGGCCGCCGCGGCTCCGGCGACAAACGTTGCAAACACGGCGTCGCCGGTCGGTGGCGCCAGTGCAGTCCCCGCAGGTAGGGCGGACGGCCTGCTGCGCGGAATACCGCTTTTTCCGGGTTCGGGCCGGCAGTCCGGCGGAGACATCGGCCAACGGTACGGGTTTCGCCACAGCGTGATCGCGCGCCCGCTACCGGCCGGATAGGCCACCGGGTGCGCTACGTGCTGGGCTTGAACCAGGCAACCTTGGCCTGCCACGATCGGGCGGAGGCGTAGGCGAAGCCGATCGCGCCCAGACAGGCGCACAACCAGACCGGCAAGGCGACATCGATGTGCGCCCAAGCTGTGCCTATCTGGATCACGTGAGCCACCACCCCGAACCCGGCCGAGATCAGGTAGAGGTCGACTGTCGACGTGGAGCGGGGGTCGCTCCGCAGGATCACCAGCACCTGAACGGCGTAGCCGAGCAGGTAGATCAGCAACCCGCCCAGCACCAGCCAGTAGACCCCTAGCCAGACGTCGGTGACATGGGCGGCGAACATGTCCGGGTGGTGGCCCTCGTCGGCGATGATGAACACCGCCACCAGCAGCGGAACACCCAGCCACACCGGGCGCGCCACGAATTTGCGCAGCAGTCCGCGGACGTGGGTTTCGTTGGCGAGCCGGGCCAGACCATGCTGAATTATCGCCGTCACCGCAAAGATCCAGCAGATGTGCCCGAGGAGATGCTGCACGTTCCACAGCCCGAAGATGCGGTGCAGGGGCGGGCCGAGGACGGCAGCGGCCCAGTGCGACATCAGCAACACCGCGCAACCCTGCAACGCGACATTCAGGGTCGCGCCGGCCTCCCAACTGGATTGCCAGGTATGGCGGCGGACCCACAGGCTGTACGCGATCGCAGCCAGTGTGGCGGTGATGAGGGTGGTTTTTATCATCAGGTGATTCCCAGCAGCGCCGCTTAGACCGGCGGCCTGTTGGGATCAGGATATAGTTCGCGCATTCTGGGCAGGCGGCGCTCTGACTCGACGAACTCGGCAACCGATTCCGGCTCGATCAACCCGTAGCGAACCTGCAGTTCAACCGGGTTCAACCCGAAGTACTTAGCCGCCTTGATCAGGTTGTCGGCGGTGACCAGCCGGCCCTCGCGAGCCGCCTTGTAGTAGGCGGACTTGCGGTAGCCGAACGCTTCGTAGACCTCGGTAGCGGCCAGCGGCCTGCCGACCAGGTAAGGCAGAACGATCGCCGGGTCTTTGGCGCTGTCGTCCACAATTATGGACGATAGCCCCTCGTGACGGACCCGGCAAAGCGGCGCGGAGTGTCCGCTATCGGTGGCCGAGCGCATGGCGCGTCAACGCAGCAGCGCGCGGGACATGACCACCCGCTGAATCTGATTGGTGCCCTCATAGATCTGGGTGATCTTGGCGTCGCGCATGAACCGCTCGACCGGGAAGTCGGTGGTGTAGCCGGCGCCGCCGAACAGTTGCACCGCCGATTCCGTCACGTCCATGGCGGTGTCGGAGGCGAAGCACTTTGCGGCCGCGGAGATGAATCCGAGATTCGGTTCGCCGCGTTCGGCGCGCGCAGCCGCTGTGTAGACCATCAACCGGGCGGCTTCGACTTTCATCGCCATATCGGCCAGCTCGAACTGCACACCCTGGAACTCCGAGATCGACTTGCCGAACTGCTTGCGATCCTTGGTATAAGCGACCGTGGCGTCCACCGCGCCCTGCGCGATACCCACGGCCTGCGCACCAACGGTGACACGGGTGTGGTCGAGAGTCTGCAGCGCGGTCTTGAACCCGGTGCCGGGCTCACCGATGATCCGATCGCCCGGGATGCGGCAATTCTCGAAATACAGCTCAGTCGTTGGCGAGCCCTTGATTCCGAGCTTCTTTTCCTTCGGGCCGACGCTGAATCCCTCGTCGTCCTTGTGCACCATGAACGCCGAAATACCGTTGGCACCCTTGTCCGGATCGGTCACCGCCATCACGGTGTACCAGGTCGACCTGCCGCCGTTGGTGATCCAGCACTTGGCGCCGTTGAGAATCCAGTCATCGCCGTCGGCCTTGGCCCGGGTTTTCATCGACGCCGCGTCACTGCCGGCCTCGCGCTCGCTCAATGCGTACGACGCCATCGCCCCGTCGGTGGCCAAACTCGGCAACACCTGTTTCTTCAGCTCCTCCGAACCCTGCAGGATGAGCCCCATGGTGCCCAGCTTGTTCACCGCCGGAATCAGCGACGAGGATGCACAGACCCGGGCCACCTCCTCGATCACGATGCAGGCGGCCACCGAGTCCGCGCCCTGACCGCCGTACTCTTCGGGAATGTGGACGGCGTTGAAGCCCGAGGCAGTCAGCGCCGCCAGCGCCTCCTCGGGAAACCGCGACTCCTCATCGACTTCGGCGGCATAGGGCGCGATTTCTTTTTCCACCAAAGCACGAACCGATGCCCGCAGCTCGTCGTGTTCCTCGGGCAACTTGAACAGATCAAACGATGGATCTCCGGCCCATCCAGCCATACCGACCTCCTTGCACAGTCTTCGGTTGCCCGGCTCCACCGCGGGCCGCCCCGGCCCACATCGTCGCCGGGCTACTGGCCGGTAACTTTACTCCGCAGCTTTTCGTCCTTGATTCGCACCGTCTCCGCCAGCTGCTGCTGGAACGCGACGACCCGGCTGCGTAGCGCCGGATCGGCCGCCCCGAGAATGCGCACCGCCAGCAGGCCCGCATTACGGGCGCCGCCGATGGAGACGGTGGCCACCGGCACCCCGGCGGGCATCTGCACGATCGACAGCAGCGAGTCCAGGCCGTCGAGCCTGGCCAGCGGCACCGGAACGCCGATCACCGGCAACGGGGTTGCCGACGCCACCATGCCCGGCAAGTGGGCGGCGCCGCCGGCACCGGCGATGATCACCTCGAGGCCACGGTCGGCCGCGTCCCGGGCGTAGTCGAACATCCGCTCGGGTGTGCGGTGCGCCGAGACCACCCCGACCTCGTAGGACACCTCGAATTCGGCCAGCGCGTCGGCGGCATCGTGCATCACCGACCAGTCGCTGTCGCTGCCCATGATCACGCCGACTCGGGCCTGTTGAGCCTGGTTAACCATGTGGGTCCCATCCGTCCGTCCACTGCCCGTGTGATAACCAGTGTGCCGCCCGCGTGGCCCGTTCACGCAGCGTCGCCAGCTCGGCCATGTCAGAGCCCAGGAAGTTGACATGGCCGATCTTGCGGCCCGGCCGTTCCCCTTTCCCGTAGAGGTGGACCCGGGCTTCGGGCATCCGCGCGAACAAATGGTGCAGACGTTCGTCGATGCTCATCGTCGGCGTTTGCGGCGCTCCCAACACATTGGCCATCACCGTCACCGGGACCGTGGCGTCGGTGTCGCCCAGCGGATAGTCCAGCACCGCGCGCAGATGCTGTTCGAACTGGCTGGTCCGGGCGCCATCCATGGTCCAGTGCCCGGAGTTGTGCGGCCGCATCGCCAGCTCGTTGACCAGCAGAGCGCCGTCGACGGTCTCGAACAGCTCGACGGCCAGCACACCGACGACTCCGAGCTCTGCCGCCAAGCGCAGCGCCAACTCCTGCGCCTCGATGCCCACGTCGGCAGACAACTGCGGCGCCGGCGCGATCACCTCCACGCAGATGCCATCGCGCTGAACGGTTTCCACCACCGGCCACGCCGCACCCTGGCCGAACGGCGAGCGCGCCACCAGCGCCGACAGTTCGCGCCGCATCGCGACCCGCTCCTCGACCAGCACCGGCACGCCGGAGTCCACAATCTCGCGGGCGATCTCCCGGGCCTGGCTCAGGTCGGCGGCCATCCGCACCCCGCGCCCGTCGTAGCCGCCGCGGGCCGCCTTGACCACCAGCGGGCCGTCGACGCGGGCGGCGAACGCGTCCAGATCGTCGAGCTCGTCGACCGCGGCGTAGCGCGGCACCGGTGCGCCCAATTCCTCCAGCCGGCGCCGCATCACGAGCTTGTCTTGCGCATGCACCAGTGCCTGCGGCGGCGGCGCCACGTTGACGCCCTCGCCGACCAGCTTGTCCAGCAGCTCGGTGGGGACATGCTCATGGTCGAAGGTCAACGCGTTGGCCCCGGCCGCCACGCGGCGCAGGTCGTCGAGATCGGTATGCGAACCGATCACTACGTCGGGACTGACTTGGGCCGCAGGGTCGTCGGCGTCGGCGGCCAGCACCCGCAGCGTCTGGCCCAGCGCGATCGCGGCCTGATGGGTCATCCGGGCCAACTGGCCGCCGCCGACCATCGCGACCACCGGCGGAGTAGAGGGTGTACTTGGCACGGCCATCATGGTGTCACGGCGGCTGACCGCGGTATTTGACGGTGGCGACACAGTCGTGACGCACCAGTAACCGACAAAACGTACACTGCGACACTGTGTCCTTTGCCGATGCCACGATCGAGCGGTTGCCGCGGCTGATCCGACCGTATGCGGAACGCCATCACGAACTCATCAAGTTCGCCATTGTCGGGGCTACCACATTCATCATCGACTCGGCGATCTTCTACACCCTCAAGTTGACGATTCTGGAGCCCAAGCCGGTGACCGCCAAGGTCATCGCCGGCATCGTCGCAGTCATCGCGTCCTACATCCTGAACAGGGAATGGAGCTTCCGGCAGCGCGGCGGTCGGGAACGCCACCACGAGGCGCTGTTGTTCTTCGTGTTCAGCGGTGTCGGCGTGCTGCTGTCCATGGCGCCGCTGTGGTTCTCCAGCTACATCCTGGAACTGCGGGTGCCGCACGTCTCGCTGACGGTGGAGAACATCGCCGACTTCATCTCGGCGTACATCATCGGCAATCTGCTTCAGATGGGATTCCGGTTCTGGGCGTTCCGGCGCTGGGTATTCCCCGACGAGTTCGGCCGAACCGCGGATCAGGCGCTGGAATCCACTCTCACCGCCGGCGGGATCGCCGAGGCGCTCGAGAACAACATCGAGGGCGGCGGCACCGTTACGCCGCTGCGCGCCTGGCGATCACGCCGCAGCCGGTTTTCTCAACTCGGCGATTCCTCGGACCCGAGGGTGTCGAAGACCTCGTGATACAGCAGCGCGTGGACTTGCTCCACGCGCGGAATGTCGTAGAACTCCAACGGGTCCTGTGACGCCGACTCGATGATCAGCGTCCCAGTGCGCAAGATCCGATCGATGATTCCGTGCCGGAATTCCACGCTGTTGATGCGGGCCAGCGGAATGTCGATTCCGCTGCGGCTCAACACTCCGTGGCGAAACATCACCCGCCGGTCGGTAATCACGAAATGGGTGGTCAGCCAGGTCAGGAACGGCCACAGCGTCAGCCAGCCGACAACCACCAGCCAGATCGCCCAGATGACCGCGAAGGTGATGTTCTTGGCGTTGCGATCCCAATCGGTGGTGCTGACAACGGCGGCGACGAATGACGCCAGCGCCGTGGCCAACAGCAGGACGAGGACCGCGCCGATCAGCCGCTTCCAGTGCGGGTGTCGATGCAACACCACCTGTTCGTCGCCGGCCAGCACGTTATCGGGGTAACCCACGGCAGCACTCTAGACGGCAGAACGCAGATGCGTGATGTCTCCGGCCGAGACCGTCACGGTCTGAGCACCGGTGTCCACGCACAGTCGGCCCAACTCGTCGACGCCCTGAGCCACGCCGACGACCTCCCGATCGCCGGGCAGCAGCGCCTGCACTCGTGAACCCAACGTCACGCTGTAGCGCTGGTAGTCAGCCAACAGCTTCGGGTCGGCGCCGCCGGCGGTTCGCCAAGCATCGATTCGACTGGCCAGTTCGCGAAGTATGCGGTGGGCCAATGCGTTTCGATCAGCTGTCGATCCCGTCATCAGCAGCGAGGTGGCCACCGGGTCGGGTGCTTCCGCTGCCGTCAGTGTCACGTTGAGGCCCAGCCCGACGACGATCGCCGCCGCCGGCGCGGCAACTTCGGCGAGAATCCCGGCCAGCTTGCCGTCGCCGACCAGCACGTCGTTGGGCCACTTGAGGCCCGCGGTGACGTCGGCTTCTGCGGCCAGCGCGTCGACGACGGCAACACCGGTAGCCAGTGGCAGCCAACCCCAACCCGACCGGGGCACCGAGGAACCGTCGACGCCCACAGATAAGGCGACCTGAGTGCGTGGCGGTGCCGACCACTGCCGGCCATGGCGCCCGCGACCGGCGTTCTGATATTCGGCCAGCAACACTGACCCGTTGATGTCTTCGCCGGCGGCCGACCGGGCCAGTAGGTCGGCGTTGGTGGAGCCGGTCTCGGCGACCACGTCGAGCCGACGCCATGCCAGCTCCGGCCCGACCAGTCCATCGCCGATCACCGCCGCGTCTAGCGGCGGCCGGGGCAGGTCAGCGTCCATTTGGCGATTTTTTCACGTTGAGTCTGCGGCTACCAGGCAAATGTGTGAGTGGACTGCCTGGTGAACGCAGAATCAACGCGCCGACCGGCATGCCCGCGATTCGGCCCACCGATCGAGCGCGGCTAAGCTCGTCACCCATGACGAGCGTTTCCGAGAGCCATGTCGAAGCGGCCGCTGAGCACGAGATCGACATCCACACCACCGCCGGCAAGCTGGCCGAACTGCGCAAGCGGGCCAACGAGACGCTGCATCCGGTCGGTGAGGCCGCAGTCGAGAAGGTGCACGCCAAGGGCAAGCTGACCGCCCGCGAGCGCATCACCGCGCTGCTCGACGAGGACTCGTTCGTCGAACTCGACGCGCTGGCCAAGCACCGCAGCACCAACTTCGGGCTCGGCGAGAAGCGGCCGGTCGGCGACGGCGTCGTCACCGGCTACGGCACAATCGACGGCCGCGACGTGTGTGTCTTCAGCCAGGACGTCACGGTGTTCGGCGGCAGCCTCGGCGAGGTGTACGGAGAGAAGATCGTCAAGGTCCAGGAGCTGGCGATCAAGACCGGCCGCCCGCTGATCGGCATCAACGACGGCGCCGGCGCGCGCATCCAAGAGGGCGTCGTCTCGCTGGGGCTCTACAGCCGGATCTTTCACCGCAACATCCAAGCTTCGGGCGTGATCCCGCAGATCTCGCTGATCATGGGCGCCGCGGCCGGTGGGCACGTCTACTCCCCCGCGCTGACCGACTTCGTCGTGATGGTCGACCAGACCAGCCAGATGTTCATCACCGGCCCGGACGTGATCAAGACGGTCACCGGTGAGGACGTCACGATGGAGGAGCTGGGCGGCGCGCACACCCACATGGCCAAGTCCGGCCTGGCGCACTATGTGGCCTCCGGCGAGCAGGACGCTTTCGACTACGTCCGCGAGCTGCTGAGCTACCTGCCGCCCAACAACTTCACCGATCCGCCGCGCTACCCGGTGCCGATCCCCGACGGTGCCATCGAAGACAACCTCACCGACGAGGACATCGAGCTGGACACGCTGATCCCGGACTCGCCGAACCAGCCGTACGACATGCACGAGGTGATCACCCGAATCCTCGACGACGACGAGTTCTGCGAGGTGCAGGCCGGTTACGCGCAGAACATCGTGGTCGGGTTCGGCCGCGTGGACGGCCGACCGGTCGGGATCGTGGCCAACCAGCCCACCCAGTTCGCCGGCTGCCTGGACATCAACGCCTCGGAGAAGGCGGCCCGCTTCGTGCGGACCTGCGACTGCTTCAACATCCCGATCGTCATGCTGGTCGACGTGCCGGGCTTTCTGCCGGGCACCGGGCAGGAGTACAACGGCATCATCCGCCGCGGCGCCAAGCTGCTGTACGCCTACGGTGAGGCCACCGTCGCCAAGATCACCGTCATCACCCGCAAGGCCTACGGCGGCGCCTACTGCGTGATGGGGTCCAAGGACATGGGCGCCGACGTCTGCGTGGCCTGGCCGACGGCGCAGATCGCGGTAATGGGCGCCTCCGGCGCGGTCGGGTTCGTCTACCGCCAGCAGCTGAAGGAAGCGGGCGAGGACGGCCGGGATGTTGACGCGCTGCGCTTACAGCTGCAGCAGGAGTACGAGGACACTCTGGTCAACCCCTACGTTGCCGCCGAGCGCGGCTACGTCGACGCGGTGATTCCGCCGTCGCACACCCGCGGCTACGTGGCGACCGCGCTGCGGCTGCTGGAACGCAAGATCGCCCAGACGCCGCCCAAGAAGCACGGAAACATTCCGCTGTGACCGACGGGACCGAGATGAGCGACCAGGAGCATGCACACGAGCCGCATATCGCGGTGCTCAAAGGCAACCCGACCGACGAGGAATTGGCCGCGCTGATCGCGGTATTGGGCAGCGCCGGCGGCGGCGCGGCCGAGGCGGTGCAGCCCCAGCGCAGCCGGTGGGGCCTGCCTATCGACAAGCTGCGCTACCCGGTATACAGCTGGCAGCGTGTGACGCTGCTGGAACGGACGCACATGCGCCGATGACGATGCAGTGCGCAGCGATGAGGAGGAATGGCGCCATCCAGCCGCGCCGATGACCCGGCTGGTGCTCGGGTCCGCCTCGCCCGGTCGGCTCAATGTGCTGCGTCAAGCCGGCATCGAGCCGCTGGTCGTGGTCTCCGGCGTCGACGAGGACGCCGTCATGGCGGGGCTGCCATCAGATGCCTCATCCGCTGAAGTTGTCTGCGCGCTGGCGCGAGCCAAGGCCGAGCAGGTGGTCACTAGCCTGGAGGCGTCCGTCGCCGCGGATTGTGTTGTCATCGGCTGTGATTCGATGCTGGACGTCGATGGCCGGCTGGTCGGCAAACCAGGCTCGGCCGATGCCGCACAAGCCCAATGGCATTCGATGGGCGGCCGGTCCGGCCAGCTGCACACCGGCCACTGTCTGGTCCGCCTCCACGACGGCGCCATCGCCGCATGCGAAGTCGAATCATCGTGCACCACAGTGCATTTCGCTAGCCCCCAGCGAGAGGACCTGCAGGCGTACATCGATAGCAGCGAGCCGCTGCGCGTCGCCGGCGGCTTCACGATCGATGGGCTCGGTGGCTGGTTCGTCGACCGGATCGAGGGCGATCCATCGACCGTCATCGGCATCAGCCTGCCGTTGACCCGCCGGTTGTTGCAGCGCGTCGGGTTGTCCGTCAGCGCGCTGTGGGCAGACAACGCCGTCGGCTAAGCGCGGAGTCCAACGACGTCATCGAGATTGCGTTCAGGGCTGTGATTCCTCGAAATTCACGACCCTGGGCGCAATCTCAACACGTAGTGTCATCGCGATGACGACGTGGACCGAGTTCATGGTCGACGCGCCTCGGATCGCCACGGTCTTCACCCGCCGCCATCGCGCCACCGGCAACCTGTGCCTGCTTGCCACGCTTCGCTCCGACGGGTTTCCACGGATCAGTGCGATGGAGCCGCGAATCTTCGAGGGCCATCTGTGGCTCGTTGGCATGCCCGGCACCACCAAGTTCGCTGACCTAGCCCGCGACCCGCGGTTTTGCCTGCACACCGCCACCATCGACACCCATGTCAGCGAAGGTGACGCGAAATTGTGGGGCATCGCCCACGATGTCCGCGACCCAGCGCTGCACCAGCGTTTCGCCGCGGCGCTCTTCGACGAGACCGGATTCGATCTACGCGGACAGGAGTTCGACCACTTCTACTGCGCCGCCGACATCATCGGCGCCTCCGCGGTGCAGGTCGACGGCGACAACCTGGACATCACGATCTGGAAGCCGGGCCAGCCAGAGATGGTGGTGCGCAAGCATTGACGTCAGTACCTGTGGTCGAATCGCTGATCGAGACCTGATCGCAACATAACCGCGACCGCTCCGAGCCCAGACACACCGCAAATGGTTGCTTAGGTTCGGCCGATTGGCGGCAACACTGGACTCATGCCGGTGGAAGAGACCATGTGGAACGTGCCCGTATCGCGGGATATCGACCGCTATGACACCGAACAGCTCCGAGCCGCACTGGCCAATGTTGTTCGAGACCAGTTGTCGCCGGGCAAGCGACTTTTGCGGGTGGTGAGCTGGTGCCCCAATGGCGGCGCGCTGTTTCGGCCGAGGCCGGACGCCCGCCGCTTTGCGGTGGCCTACGAGGTCGCGCTGAGCGTCTGACTCCGGCGACGCATCGCGACGGTAGGCTCAATGCCGTGCCGCTACCAGCAGATCCCAGCCCCACCCTGAGCGCCTATGCCCACCCGGAACGGTTGGTCACCGCCGACTGGCTGGCCGGCAACATGGGCAAACCCGGCCTGGTGATCGTCGAATCCGACGAGGACGTGCTGCTCTACGACGTCGGTCATATCCCCGGCGCAGTCAAGATCGACTGGCACACCGACCTCAACGATCCCCGGGTGCGGGACTACATCACCGGCGAGCAGTTCGCCGACTTGATGAACCGCAAGGGCATTTCGCGCGACGACACCGTGGTGATCTACGGGGACAAGAGCAACTGGTGGGCCGCGTATGCGCTGTGGGTCTTCACGCTGTTCGGCCACCCGGACGTCCGGCTGCTGAACGGCGGGCGCGACCTGTGGCTGTCCGACGGCCGGGAGACCACGCTGGATGTCCCGTCCAAGACGTCGACCGGCTATCCCGTCGTGCAACGCAACGACGCACCGATCCGCGCTTACAAAGACGACGTCTTAGCAGCGTTGGGTTCTGGCCCGCTGATCGACGTCCGTTCGCCACAGGAGTACACCGGCGAGCGCACTCACATGCCCGACTATCCCGAGGAAGGCGCGCTGCGGGCCGGCCACATTCCCTCTGCGGTGTCGATCCCGTGGGCCAAAGCCGCCGACGACAGCGGCCGGTTCCGCAGCCGCGAGGAGCTCGAGCAGCTCTACGGGTTCATCGAGCCGGACGACAAGACCATCGTGTATTGCCGGATCGGCGAACGGTCCAGCCACACCTGGTTCGTGTTGACTCATCTGCTCGGCATCCCGGGCGTGCGTAACTATGACGGCTCCTGGACCGAATGGGGCAACACCGTGCGGGTGCCGATCGTCGCCGGCGAGCAACCCGGAGCCGTACCGGTCCGATGAGCATGCCCGCGCCGCTGGCCGAGGTGGTGTCCGACTTCGCCGAAGTCCAGGGCCAGGACAAGCTGCAGTTGTTACTGGAATTCGCCAATGACCTGCCAGCATTGCCGGCCGATCTGCAAGAGGCGGCCATGGAACCGGTGCCCGAGTGCCAAACCCCGCTGTTTCTGCACGTCGACGCTCATGACCCCGACCGGGTCCGGCTGCATTTCAGTGCGCCCGCCGAGTCCCCCACGACTCGCGGATTCGCCTCGATCCTGGCCGCCGGGCTCGACGAGCAGCCCGTGGCCGACATCCTGGCGGTGCCCGATGATTTCTACGCCGATCTGGGGCTGGCGGCCCTGATCAGCCCGCTGCGGTTGCGCGGCATGTCGGCGATCCTGGCCCGGATCAAGCGGCGGCTGCGCGAGTCCAATGGGGCACCAGCTGGTTCGGCGCCACACCGCGACGCTTAAACTTCCCCCGACAGACTTGTAAGAGGATTTCTTAAAAAGCAAGCCCTTAGCGACCAGACGTCCAGCCATACAGGAGGCGCAGTGCCTAGTCACGCCAGCTCGAAGATCACCAAGGTTCTCGTCGCCAATCGCGGGGAGATCGCGGTCCGGGTGATCCGGGCGGCCAGAGACGCCGGCCTGCCCAGCGTCGCGGTGTACGCCGAACCCGACGCCGACGCGCCGCACGTACGGCTGGCCGACGAGGCGTTTGCGCTCGGCGGGCAGACCTCGGCGGAGTCCTATCTGGTGTTCGACAAGATCCTGGAGGCCGCCGCGAAGTCCGGCGCCAACGCCATTCACCCGGGCTACGGATTCCTTTCGGAGAACGCCGATTTCGCTCAGGCGGTCATCGATGCCGGCCTGATCTGGATCGGCCCCAGCCCGCAGTCGATCCGCGACCTCGGTGACAAGGTGACCGCCCGCCACATCGCCGCCCGCGCCCAGGCCCCGCTGGTGCCCGGCACTCCCGATCCGGTGAAGGACGCCGACGAGGTGGTGGCCTTCGCCCAGGAGTACGGGGTGCCGGTCGCGATCAAGGCCGCGTTCGGCGGCGGCGGTAAGGGCATGAAGGTCGCCCGCACCATCGAGGAGATTCCCGAACTGTTCGAGTCGGCCACCCGCGAGGCCGTCGCGGCCTTCGGGCGCGGGGAATGTTTCGTCGAGCGCTACCTGGACAAGCCCCGCCACGTCGAGGCGCAGGTGATCGCTGACCAGCACGGCAACGTCGTCGTCGCCGGTACCCGGGACTGCTCGCTGCAGCGCCGCTTCCAGAAGCTGGTCGAGGAGGCGCCGGCGCCGTTCCTGACCGACGCACAGCGCAAGGAGATCCACGAGTCGGCCAAGCGGATCTGCAAGGAAGCCCACTACTACGGCGCCGGTACCGTCGAATACCTGGTCGGCCAGGACGGGCTGATCTCGTTCCTCGAGGTGAACACCCGGCTGCAGGTCGAGCACCCGGTTACCGAGGAGACCGCCGGCATCGACCTGGTGTTACAGCAGTTCAAGATCGCCAACGGCGAAAAGCTGGACATCACCGAAGACCCGACCCCGCGCGGGCATGCCATCGAGTTCCGGATCAACGGCGAGGACGCCGGCCGCGGCTTCCTGCCGGCGCCCGGCCCGGTCAACCGGTACGACATCCCGACCGGGCCCGGCGTCCGGCTGGACTCCGGCGTCGAAGCCGGTTCGGTGATCGGCGGTCAGTTCGACTCGATGCTGTCCAAGCTGATCGTCTACGGCGCCAGCCGTCAGGAGGCGCTGGCCCGGGCCCGCCGCGCGCTGGACGAATTCCACGTCGAAGGACTGGCCACCGTCATCCCGTTCCACCGCGCAGTGGTCTCCGACCCCGCGTTCATCGGCGACGACGACGGCTTCTCGGTGCACACCCGCTGGATCGAGACCGAATGGAACAACACCATCGAACCGTTCACCGGCGCGGAGCCGCTCTACGATGAAGCGGATGCCCGTCCGCGCCAAAAGGTGGTCGTCGAGGTCGGCGGCCGCCGACTCGAGGTGTCGTTGCCGGCCGATCTGGCGTTGTCCAACGGTGGCGGCGACACGGCGGGCGTCATTCGCAAGAAGCCCAAGCCGCGCAAGCGTGGCGCCCTCTCCGGCGCCGCGGCCTCCGGTGACGCAGTGACCGCGCCGATGCAGGGCACCGTGGTCAAAGTCGCCGTCGAAGAGGGCCAGGAAGTCACTGCCGGTGACCTGGTGGTGGTGCTGGAAGCGATGAAAATGGAGAACCCGGTCACCGCGCACAAGGACGGGACGATCACTGGGCTGGCCGTCGAGGCCGGTGCCGCGATCACCCAGGGCACGGTGCTCGCCGAGATCAAGTAGCTCGCGGGCTGATACCGAGGAGCCGGACATAGACCCTATCGAAATCAATGCCGGCACATGGTATCTGCGGGCACTCCGAGCGGACGACCGGATCGACGACCGACCGGTGCTGGCCGAGCTCGGGGTCACCGATCCCGACTACATCGAACGCAGTGCCGCCCAGTGGGCATCGGACAGCTGCTACACGTGGGCGGTATGCGAACCGACGACGGGCGAGATGCTGGCCGAAGTCAAGCTCGATCCGGCGACCGGTGAGATCCGCACCCGAACCCGCGCAACCCACGACCAGCCGGCGGCGGCGGGCAGCGCATCGGTGCGGCGCTTCGCCATGACACTGCCGTCGAAGCCGCAGTGACCAGGGATTCTGAGAATCGCTCTCAGGTCGTTGTCGACCCGACAGGGCGGGAGTAGTGTTCATCACCAGGTTGAGTTAACAGCCGCCCGGAAAAGCGTCAAAGACGTGCGGGAGGCCCAGCCGCCCGCCGCGAGGGGGCATCAAAACCGCCTGACGTGATCCACAGCACGAACACTCGTCGACTGATGGAGTCACCAATGTCTTCCGCCAAGAACAGACGCGTTGAGAGCAGCACCGCTGCAGCAGACGCCGTATTTCCGTCCCAACCGTGGGAAACCCACACCGTCCGATTCACCGCTCAGTGGGTGTCGTCGGTCGCCGTGATCGGTGCGTACGGTGAACTCGACGCGTCGAACGCCAATCAGCTCGCCAATTATGTACAGCGTTGCTCCGCTCATGCCAAGCGAGTGATCGTGGACTTGACCGGCCTGGAATTCTTTGGCACAGCAGGCTTTTCAGCGCTGCACACAATCAACGTCAGGTGCGCTGGCGCCGATGTGGAGTGGGCCGTCGTGCCCGGTCCCGCGGTTTCCCGGTTGCTGCGGATCTGCGATCCGGACCACACACTGCCGACCACGGATTCGTCGGCGGCTGCCCTGCCCACCGACGATGACGAGCCGCAGCGGTTACTCCAGCTGATCCCGCAGGCGCGCTAGCGATTTCGCGAGCAGCCGAGACACGTGCATCTGTGAGATGCCGACGCGCTCGGCGATCTGCGTCTGCGTCATCGACTCGAAGAACCTGAGCACCAACACCGTTCGCTCACGTTCGGGCAGCGCATCCAGCAACGGACGCAACGATTCACGGTTCTCGATTCGCTCCAGGCCGGTGTCGACATCGCCGAGTGTGTCGGCGATGGCGCGGGCGTCTTCATCACCGCTGCCGCCGCTGTCGATGGACAGCGTGTTGTACGAGCTGCCGGCCACCAGACCTTCGATGACCTCGGTGCGGTCCATGTCCAGTTCTTCGGCCAACTCCGTGGCGGTGGGTGCGCGGCCCAGCCGCTGGGACAGGTCGGCGGTAGCGGTGCCCAGCCGTAGATGGAGCTCCTTGAGCCGTCGGGGCACCTTGACCGACCAACTGTTGTCCCGGAAATGGCGCCGAACTTCGCCCATGATGGTCGGGACCGCAAACGAGACGAAGTCCGACCCCGCGTCGACGTCGAAGCGGACGACGGCATTGACCAGCCCAACCCGCGCAACCTGGACCAGGTCGTCGCGTGGTTCGCCCCGGCCCTCGAACCGCCGGGCGATGTGATCGGCCAGCGGCAGGCACCGTTCGACGATCTTGTCCCGCTGACGCTGGGATTCCGGTGAATCGGCCGTCAAACTGACCAGTTCACGGAACATGTCGGGAACGTCGGCGTATTCGTTGGGCCTCGAGCTCGAACCGCCGACAGCTCGCGGTGTCACCTGGCGGAGCCCGCCCGTCGCGTAGTCAGCGTGATGCCGAACACCCCGCCGGATCCATCTTGGGCTCGCCCGTCGTGGAACGTCTGCACGTCATCAGCCAGCGAGGTCAGCACATGCCAGCTGAAACTCCCGGGGGTCACCACCTCCGCGGTCTGGCAGGCTGCCGACGCCTGCACCACCAACTCGTCGTCGCGCGGATCGACCACCAGCACCAACGACGCGTTGTCGGCGGCAGACCGGATCAACCGGGTGCACACCTCATCCACCGCCAGTCGAAGGTCGGCGACTGCATCGAAGTCGAGGTCCTCAAAAGTGCCGACCGCGCCGACCAGAGTGCGCAGCACGGCAAGGTTCTCCAAGCGTGCGGCGACCCGAAGCTCAATGGCGCGGTCACTCCGTTGCTGGGTGTTGCCCGGCACATCGGTAGTGGTCATCTGCCCTCCCGGCATGGTTCGACTGAGACTACCCCCGCGTTGGAGCCGGTTAGTCATGGCCACCGCCGGGTATTCCAGCCGCCATGGACGAGGCTGAGACGACGGAAACTCCCCGCACGCGCCGACTTCGGCGCACTGCGCTGATTGCCGTTATCACGCTGGTCGTCTTGATTCTGGTCGCAGTGGGAATCTATGTCATCGCGTTTGTGATCCTGTCTCCGATGCTGGCGTAGCCGCGTTTTCGCATCGTTGCTGGATGCCGTCGAAGTCATCATTGTGCAGACTTGATACCCCTTCGCTGCGGCGAATAAAACCCAGGAGAATGTGATGGACGACCGCGACGACAAATCCGACGAAGTTCCCGTCGCCGACGCCGTCGAGCAGGACCAGGAAGCCACATCCGTGCCGAGCGTGCTCGAGGGCGAAATCCCGCCGGTAGAGGCGAATACCTCCGACTGGCAAGAGCAGCACCAGGAAATCGTCGGCGGCGACGATGACGACCGCGAGGAGTACCGGCAGTAAGCTTCCGCCGGCCGCGCCGCGGGACTTAGGCTTATTGCCATGAGCGTCACTACCCGGCAAGTTCTGCTGCGAGCTGTTGTGCTGCTGGCCGCGTGGGCGATTGGACTGCTGGTGGCGGCGTGGGTGGTGCCGGGTGTTTCAGTGTCGGTGCCGGGGTTCGTCGTCGCCATAGTGGTGTTCTCGATAGCGCAGGCGGTCCTGTCCTGGTGGATTTTGAGGTTGCCCCGCGCCTATGCGTCGCTCGTGCTGGGGGCCACCGGCCTGGCACTGACTGTGGTCGCTTTGATCATTGCCGCGGCTGTGACACGCGGGCTCGATATCTCCGACACGCCATCCTGGGTTGCCACCACGGTTGTGGTGTGGCTCGTGACCACGGTGGGGGCGATCATGGTGCCCGAGTTGCTCGCCCGCGACGAGGCCGGCTCGGACTGACTAGCATTGTGTTTGTCTCGTCCTACGACGGAAGGCGCGCTGATGGGAGACAGGCATCACGATCCGAGCGATCACTTCCGTACCACCCAGCCCCACGCTGGTATCTCCATGAAGGACAACCTGTTCTGGCCCGGATTTATCCTGCTGGCCGTCGCGGTAGCCGGGATTATCAGCACTGCGGCAGCCGCCGCTTACCAGCATTACGAGTGGCTCGGCACAACAGTGCTCGTCGCCGTGCTCGGCACGGTAACCGGGGCGCTGTGGTTCGTCGTGGAGCGTCGCCGCGTGGTCCGCATCGACGAGCAGTGGCACGTTGCGCACCGCGACGGCCGACCGCACCAGCCCGCGACCTGAGCCGACAGCCCTCAGCCGGCCAACGCGGGGCCGACGATCGGCGGGACGCCCATCGTCAGAGTCAGGACCATCAGCACCAACAGGAACCATCCGGCGCCCTGCCACGCCCACCAGGTTCGACGATCACGCCACACGCGGTACGTGCGCAGGAATGCCCAAAACCCACCGGCCAGCAGGATCGCCGGTGCGCCGAACGCCAACAACGTGCGCTGCGGCGCGCCGCACGCCGCGGTGTCGACCGCCAGCGGACCGGTACAGGTGCTGACCCACAAGGCGGCGACGATGAAAAAACCCACCGCGGCGGCCCCCGCCAACACCGCGAATCGGACGGCCGACCCAATGTCGCCGTCATGCTGCTCGATATGGTCGCCACGTGACCGTTGGCGCGGTATCTGCATCCTGAACCTCGATCCTGCGTTCGGCTGCTCTAGATCCATCGTCCGATCGGTCGCATCAGTTACATCCGGTCGTAGTCAGCCATACCCGACTCCGTCGCGCTCACGCGCGGGAGCGGTTATACCCAGTGGTCGGAAGGGGTAAACGTCCCTGCCGACCGGCGCCGCACGCTACGACGCAACCGCACAGGAGAGCGCCCCGATGACACTGCCCACCGCCGATGAATTGCGCACCCGAGTGCACCGCGCATTGGCCGCTATCGGCGCCTCGCCGACGCTTGGCGAGCCGGGCGGGTCCGGCTTGCCGGCCAGCACTCCCATCACCGGCGAGGTACTGTTCACGGTCGCCCAGACCGGCGATGTCGAAAGTGTGGTCGCGACTGCCGCCCGGGCGTTTCCGGCGTGGCGCGCCACCCCGCCGCCGGTGCGGGGCGCGTTGGTGGAGCGCCTCGGCGACTTGCTCACCGCGCACAAAGAAGCACTCGCCGCCCTGGTGACCGTCGAGACCGGCAAGATCACCGCCGAGGCGCTGGGCGAGGTGCAGGAGATGATCGACGTCTGCCAGTTCGCCGTCGGGTTGTCGCGTCAGCTGTACGGCCGCACCATCGCTTCCGAACAGCCCGCCCATCGGCTGATGGAAACCTGGCATCCGCTCGGCGTGGTCGGTGTGATCACCGCGTTCAACTTCCCGGTTGCGGTGTGGGCCTGGAACACCGCGGTGGCGTTGGTCTGCGGCGACACCGTGGTGTGGAAACCGTCGGAACTGACCCCGTTGACCGCGCTGGCCTGCCAGGCGCTGATTGAACGCGCGGCCGGCGATGTCGGAGCGCCACCTGAGGCCAGCCGCCTGGCCCTGGGTGGTCCTGAGGTCGGCGAGCAATTGGTCGACGACGAGCGCGTCGCGCTGCTGTCGGCGACCGGTTCGGTGCGGATGGGTCGGCGGGTCGGGCCGCGGGTCGCGCAGCGGTTCGGCCGGGTGCTCCTGGAGTTGGGCGGCAACAACGCCGCGATCGTGACGCCGTCAGCCGACCTGGATTTGGCGCTGCGCGCCATCGTGTTCGCCGCCGCCGGTACGGCCGGGCAACGCTGCACCACCCTGCGCCGGCTGATCGTGCACAGCTCGATCGTCGACGAGGTTTTTGAGCGGGTCGTCTCGGCCTACCGTCAGCTGTCGATCGGCGATCCGTCCGACAGTGCCACCCTGGTCGGACCGCTGATCCACGAAACCGCCTACCGCGACATGGTGGGCGCCTTGGACCAGGCGCGGGTCGACGGCGGCGAGGTGATCGGCGGTGAGCGCCACGACGTCGGACCGCCCGGTGCCTATTACGTTGCGCCCGCCGTAGTGCGGATGCCCTCGCCGACGGCCATCGTGGCGACCGAGACGTTCGCGCCGATTCTCTACACGCTCGCCTATGACGATCTCGAGGACGCTATCGCGTTGAACAACGCTGTCCCGCAAGGGCTTTCGTCATCGATTTTCACCACCGACATGCGCGAAGCAGAGCGCTTCATCGACGGGTCGGACTGCGGCATCACCAACGTCAACATCGGCACGTCGGGCGCCGAGATCGGCGGCGCGTTCGGCGGCGAGAAGCACACCGGCGGCGGACGCGAGTCCGGGTCGGACGCATGGAAGGCCTACATGCGCCGGGCCACCAACACCATCAACTACTCCGACCAACTGCCGCTGGCGCAGGGTGTGCACTTCGGCTAGTCAGCGTCGGTGGCTACGGTGAGCTCAAGCGGATACCGAATCCGTCTCTCGATCCCAGACCCGGTGCTTGGCCAGTGCGGCGGCGAAGGCGTCGAAGAAATCGTCGGCCAGGTCGCCTGCGGCGGCTGTCGTCGTCAGCACGCCTTGGGCGTCGACCACATCCGTACTCTGGGCGGTCTGCTCGGATATGCCGGCTTTCGGGAGCAACTTCACGCCCGCCCCGAACGCCGCCACCGGCTTGAGGTGCTTGTAGGCCTCGGTCACGAAGTGCAGCGCATACCCGTCGCCGGACAGCGTTTCAATGGCGTCGGGTCCGCACGGCACCACCACCGCGTCATACAGCACCGAAGCCACGCTGTTGATGGCGCGGTCCACCGCGAGCTCGCCGCCGGAGCCACCGGACAGCGTCCCGCCTCCGATCGGTGCCAGCACCTCGGCGATCGCGCCGCGCTGCCGCATCGCCTCGATGAACGCTTCGGTGCCTTGCACGTCGACACCGTCGGCGGCCAGGATGGCGATCTTGCGGCTTTCGATGGTGTCGGTGGCGGTGTTGAGCTGGGACAGCGCCGGCGAAGCCGGCATCTTGTCGTCGACGGGTTGCTCGTCAGGCACGGGCAGGCCCAATTGGCCGGCCACCTGGGCGGCCAGGTCGTGGTCGACCAGGTTCAGCTGATCGACGACCCGCGATCGGATTTCGATGGTTTCGCAATGGCCGAGTTCGAAAGCGTATGCGGCGACGATGTGTTTGGCTTCCGGCGCTGACATGCTCTTCCAGAACATCCGCGCCTGACTGTAGTGGTCCTGGAAACTCTCGGCCCGTTGACGGATCTTGTGACCGTCGACTTTTTCGGTGTAGTGCCGGAACACGCCCTCGTCGGCCATCGCGGGGCAGCCACCACCCAGTGAATTCTTGTAGTAACTGGATTTGCCTTTCGGGATGGCGGTTTGGCCGTAGCCGTCGTGTTGGTTGTTGCGGACGTCAGCCACCGGCCGGTTGACCGGCAACTGCGCGAAGTTGGGTCCGCCCAACCGGATCAGCTGGGTGTCCAGGTAGGAGAAATTGCGGAACTGCAGCAGCGGGTCGTTGGTGAAGTCGATGCCGGGCACCACGTTGGCGGTGCAGAACGCGACCTGCTCGGTTTCTGCGAAGAAGTTGTCCGGGTTGCGGTTGAGCACCATCTTGCCCACCGGCCGAACCGGAACTTGTTCCTCCGGAATGATTTTCGTCGCGTCCAGCAGATCGAACTCGAAGTTGAACTCGTCGCTTTCACCGATCAGCTGCACACCGAGCTCGTACTCGGGATACTGACCGGCCTCGATGGCGTCCCACAGGTCGCGCCGGTTGAAGTCGGGGTCTTTGCCGGCGACCTTTTGGCATTCGTCCCATACCAGCGAATGCACGCCGAGCTTCGGCTTCCAGTGGAACTTCACGAATGTGCCCTCGCCCTTGGCGTTGACGAACCGGAAAGTGTGCACGCCGAAGCCCTGCATCATTCGATAACTGCGCGGCAACGACCGATCCGACATCAGCCACATGATGGTGTGCAGCGTTTCGGGCTGCAGCGACACGAAGTCCCAGAGCGTGTCGTGGGCGGATTGGGCCTGCGGAATCTCGTTGTGCGGTTCGGGTTTGACCGCGTGCACAAAATCGGGGAACTTGATTCCGTCCTGGATGAAGAACACCGGGAAGTTGTTGCCGACCAAGTCGTAATTGCCTTGGTCGGTGTAGAA
Source organism: Mycobacterium sp. NGS51 (assembly GCF_059812525.1). Lineage (NCBI taxonomy): Bacteria > Bacillati > Actinomycetota > Actinomycetes > Mycobacteriales > Mycobacteriaceae > Mycobacterium > Mycobacterium sp. NGS51. Next base: position 39,690 of record NZ_JCALCV010000021.1, on the reverse strand, counting down.
CTTGGTGGCGAACCCGCGCACGTCGCGCACGGTGTCAGCAGAACCGCGAAAGCCGGCGACCGTGGAGAACCGCACAAACACCGGCGTTTGCTTGCCCGGTGTGGTCAGGAACTTCGCGACGGTGTATTCGGCAAGTGCGTCGTCATAGGGCTCGAAGTAGCCGTAGGCGCCGCTGCCCCGGGCATGGACGACGCGCTCGGGGATGCGCTCGTGGTCGAAGTGGGTCACCTTCTCCCGAGCATGGAAGTCCTCCAGGAGCGTGGGACCGCGTGCACCGGCACTGAGCGCATCGTCGGTGTGATCGACCCGGACTCCTTGCTGAGTGGTTAAGTACCCGGTGCTGCGGTCGACTCGGTATTGGTCAAGCTGCTGTTGCTTTTCATTTTCGTTGTCTGCCATCGCGTCCCTCCGGGATAGGAATTCGCACGCTGGGTACCCATACCGGATTTAGACAAACGCTCGACAGGCGCGCGCCGCCTCGGCGTCAGTTCGCCCGCGGCAACTGGCCTGGCTTGTATCCGAACACCGCCGAGGTCGGCCCGATCAGATGGCGCGCCTTGACGTCGACCAAGCCGTGGGCCCTAAACATCTCGACACACTCGGCAACCGAAGATTCGTAGCCCTCGCGAGTCTCGAGCATGACATTGAGGCTCGACAGCAGGCTGGCGTAGTTGTGACGGTGACCGGGGTCGACCATGGCGTCATAGACGATCACGGCACCGCCCGGCGGAATCGCGGCATACGCCTTATCGATCAGTTCCCGCCGGGTGGACTGGTTGTAGCCGTGGAACACGTGGCCGAAGGAAACGACATCGGCGGGTGGTAGGGGATCCTCGAGGCAATCGCCGGCGATGAAGCGGACCCGGTCCTTGAGCCCGAACGACGCGACATACTCCTCGAAGACCGGCTGCACTGCGGCGAAGTCGAAACCGGCGCCGCGTAGGTGCCGGTGCGTGAGCGCGACCCGTACCGGAAGTGCACCCTGGGCCGAGCCGACGTCGAGGAACGTCCGGAAACGCTTCCAGGGGAATCGGACAGCCAGCAGGGTGGCCTCGACGGTCGAAACGCCCGTCATCCCGGTCAGGAATTCCCGCATCGCCGCAGGATCCCGGTAGAGCGTGGAAAAGAACTTGTCTTCGCCCTGTCCTTCCTCGGCGGCGGGACGCCCCGTCCGCAGCAGATCCGGAAGGCCGCACCACAGCTCGTAGAGGCGTTTGCTGGACAACTCCATCAGTCCGGCGGCATAGCTCGGCTTGGCTCTATCCAGGAAAATGGCGCTGCGCGCCGAGTTGGAATACCGCCCCGACCGGTCGCGGCGCAGCAGCCCGAGGGCAACCAGCGCATCCAGCGCGTCGCCGGCGGCCCGGGGGTGCCAGCCGAAGGCTTCGATCAGCTCCCCTCTCGTCCGCGGCCCCTCGGCCAATTCGGTGAAGACACCGCATTCGACGGCGGTCAGGACGAGCCGGGAGGACCAGAACGCCATCCCCGTCTCCACGATCTGCTGCGGGCCGGCGATGCGCTGAACCACCCGTCCCACTAGCGGGCTCTGGAAGACTCGCATGATCAGCCGCTCCCGCCGGATGTCGCGCGCCCGGTAGCTGATCAATGGAGCGGCGGCCTTCTGCAATCCCTTATCGCGGCGTGCCATTGGCTAACTTTTACCATTCGCCGGTGCCGACCGGCACAGGTGGTCGAAAATTTGCCCGCATCCGGTTTATTGGACGTTTCGGCTGAATATGATGGCAGCAAACGGCGCAACGGGATGTGCAAGTAGCATCGCGGTATGCCAGCAACCAGACGGCGGTTATCGCCCGAGAGTCGGCGCGCTGAGTTGCTAGCCCTCGGAGCGCAGGTCTTCGGCCAGCGACCCTACGACGACGTCCGCATCGACGAGATCGCGGAGCGGGCCGGTGTTTCGCGAGCGCTGATGTACCACTATTTCCCGGATAAGCGAGCGTTTTTCGCCGCAGTCGTCAAAGACGAAGCCGACCGGCTGTTCGACGCCACCCACAACCTTCCCGACTTGGGCTTGACGCTCTTCGACGAGGTTCGGGCGGGCGTGCTCGCGTACATGTATTACCACGAACAGCATCCGCACTCCTCCTGGGCGGCGTATGTCGGCCTGGGCCGCACCGATCCCGTGCTGTTGGGCATCGATGACGAGACCAAGAATCGCCTGATGATGCACATCATGTCGCGCATCTGCGATATCGAGGGACCCGGAAGCCAGCTCGAGCCCGATGTCGAGAAGGACGTGCACGTGATCGTGCACGGCTGGATAGCGTTCACCTTCGAGCTGGGCCGACAGCGGATCATGAACCCCTCGATCGAAGCGAGTCGACTCGCCGACGCGTGCGCGCACACGCTGCTCGACGCGGTCGCCCGGGTTCCCGGCATCCCACCCGAGCTGGTCGAAGCGGTGGGTCCGGACAAACGCTCATGACCTTGTCGTAGCCCCTTGGCACTATGGCGCAGTGAGCACCACACCGGCCGATCCACTCGCGCGGTTCAGCCCGGTCACCCGGGACTGGTTCGCCGGTACCTTCGCTGCGCCGACACCCGCCCAGGCCGACGCCTGGGCAGCGATCGCCGACGGCCATAACACCCTGGTCATCGCACCGACCGGGTCCGGCAAGACGCTGGCGGCATTCCTGTGGGCAATCGACAGCTTGGCCGCCTTGGCCGAGCGGCCGGCCGGCACCCGGGTTCTGTACGTGTCGCCGCTGAAAGCCCTGGCTGTCGACGTCGAGCGCAACCTGCGCACACCACTCACCGGGATGGCCAGAGTCGCCGAGCGGCGTGGTCTGCCCACCCCGGAGATCGGCGTGGGGGTGCGGTCGGGTGATACCCCGCCCGCCCGCCGTCGCCAACTCGTCAGCACACCGCCCGAGGTGCTGATCACCACGCCGGAGTCGCTGTTTTTGATGCTGACCTCGGCCGCGCGGCAGACCCTGACCGGCGTGCAGACCGTGATCGTCGACGAGGTGCATGCCATCGCCGGCACAAAGCGCGGTGCGCATCTGGCGCTGTCGCTGGAACGCCTCGATGAGCTGTTGCCCCGGCCGGCGCAGCGCATCGGGCTGTCGGCCACCGTTCGCCCGCCCGAGGAGGTGGCGCGGTTTTTGTCGGGGGCAGCCCCGACGACAATCGTGGCGCCGGCCGCGGCCAAGACGTTTGACCTGACGGTGCAGGTACCTGTGCCCGACATGGCCGACTTGGCGAACACTCCCCCGCAAGCGGGTGGTACCCCCTCCATCTGGCCCGATGTCGAGGCCCGGTTGGTGGACCTGATCGAAGCGCACACCTCGACGATCGTGTTCGCCAACTCGCGGCGGTTGGCTGAACGGCTCACCGCGCGGCTCAACGAGATTCACGCCGAGCGCTCCGGCGTCGACTTGCCGGCGGAGGCCAACCCGCAGGTGGCCGGCGGTGCTCCCGCTCAGCTGCTGGGCAGCGGTCAGACTTACGGCGCCGAGCTGGTGCTGGCCCGCGCCCATCACGGGTCGGTGAGCAAAGAGCAGCGTGCCGTCGTCGAAGAAGACCTCAAAAGCGGACGGCTCAAGGCGGTGGTGGCGACCTCCAGCCTGGAGTTGGGCATCGACATGGGCGCGGTGGATTTGGTGATTCAGGTCGAGGCGCCGCCGTCGGTGGCCAGCGGTCTGCAACGCATCGGCCGGGCCGGGCATCAGGTCGGCGAGACCTCTCGGGGGGTGCTGTTTCCCAAACACCGCACCGATCTGATCGGCTGCGCGGTGACCGTGCAGCGCATGCTCACCGGGCAGATCGAGACGATGCGGGTGCCCGCCAATCCGCTGGACATCCTCGCCCAGCACACGGTGGCCGCCGCCGCGCTGGAGCCGGTTGACGCCGACCGCTGGTTCGACACGGTCCGGCGCAGCGCGCCGTTCGCGACGCTGCCGCGCAGCGCCTTTGAGGCCACGCTGGATTTGCTGTCCGGCAAGTACCCGTCCACTGAATTCGCCGAGCTGCGGCCACGGCTGGTCTACGACCGGGACAACGGAACGTTGACCTCCCGCCCGGGCGCCCAGCGGCTGGCGGTCACCTCAGGCGGGTCCATCCCCGACCGTGGACTGTTCGCGGTGTACCTGGCCACCGAAACGCCGTCCCGGGTCGGAGAACTCGACGAAGAGATGGTTTACGAGTCCCGGCCCGGCGACGTCATCGCCCTTGGTGCGACCAGCTGGCGGATCACCGAGATCACCCATGACCGGGTGCTGGTGATTCCGGCGCCGGGGCAGCCGGCCCGGCTACCGTTCTGGCGCGGCGACGACGTCGGGCGACCGGCCGAGCTGGGCGCGGCACTCGGTGCGTTCACCGGCGAGCTGGCCGGCCTGGACGCCAGCGCGTTCGAGAAGCGTTGCGCGGACTTGGGTTTCAACGACTACGCAACCGACAACCTGCGGCGGCTACTCGACGACCAGCGTGCCGCCACGGCGTTGGTGCCCACCGATGCCACGCTGTTGGTCGAACGGTTCCGCGACGAACTCGGTGACTGGCGGGTGATCCTGCACTCGCCCTATGGACTGCGGGTGCACGGTCCGCTGGCGCTGGCGGTGAGCCGCCGGCTGCGCGAGCGCTACGGCATCGACGAGAAGCCCACTGCCTCTGACGACGGGATCGTGGTACGGCTGCCGGACGCGGATACCGCGGACAACCCACCGGGAGCCGAGTTGTTCGTCTTCGACGCCGACGAGATCGACCCGATCGTCACCGCCGAGGTGGGCGGATCGGCGTTGTTCGCGTCGCGCTTTCGGGAGTGCGCGGCGCGCGCCCTGCTGCTGCCCCGCCGCCATCCGGGCCGCCGCTCGCCGCTGTGGCATCAGCGCCAGCGCGCGGCTCAACTGCTCGACGTGGCCCGCAAATACCCCGACTTCCCGATCGTGTTGGAGACGGTGCGCGAATGCCTGCAGGACGTCTATGACGTCCCCACGCTGACCGCACTGATGGCCCAGATCGCCCAGCGTCGGGTGCGGATATTGGAGGCCGAGACCGCGACTCCGTCGCCGTTCGCGGCGTCGCTGCTGTTCGGCTATGTCGGGACCTTCATGTACGAGGGCGACAGCCCGCTGGCGGAACGCCGCGCCGCCGCGCTGTCGCTGGATGCCACCCTGCTGGCCGAGCTGCTCGGCCGTGTCGAGCTACGCGAGCTGCTCGATCCGAACGTCGTCGCGGCCACCGGCCGGCAGTTGCAGCACCTGGCGGATGACCAGGCGGCCCGCGATGCCGAGGCGGTCGCCGACCTGCTGCGGCTGCTGGGCCCACTGACCGAAGACGAAGTCAGCGCCCGCGCCGGCGGCGCCGACGTGGGCGGCTGGCTGGAAGGTCTGCGCACCGCTAAGCGGGCGCTGCCGGTGTCATTTGCCGGGTGTGATTGGTGGGTGGCCATCGAGGACATCGGCCGGCTGCGCGACGGGGTCGGGGTGGCGGTGCCGGTCGGAGTGCCGGCCAGTTTCACCGAAACCGTCGCCGACCCGCTGGGTGAACTATTGGGGCGCTATGCCCGCACGCGCGGCCCGTTCACCACTGCCGAGGCCGCCGCGCGGTTTGGCCTGGGTCTGCGGGTGGCGGGCGACGTTTTGGGTCGGTTAGCCGTCGACGGCCGGTTGGTGCGCGGCGAGTTCACGACCGATACCTCCAGCGACCAGTGGTGCGACGTAGAGGTGCTGCGGATTCTGCGTCGACGCTCGTTGGCGGCGCTGCGCGCACAAGTCGAACCGGTCCGCACCACCGCCTACGCCCGCTTCCTGCCGGGCTGGCATCAGGTGGGGTCGTCAACCAACGCCGGCGCGGATGGCCTGGCCGCTGTGATCGATCAGCTCGCCGGCGTGCCGTTGCCCGCCTCGGCAGTCGAGCCGCTGGTACTGGCGCCGCGGGTGCGCGACTATTCACCGGCCATGCTCGACGAGCTGCTGGCCTCGGGAGAAGTCATCTGGTCGGGTGCGGGGTCGATCTCTGGTTCCGACGGCTGGATCATCTTCCACACTGCCGACGCCGCGCCGTTGACGCTGCCCACCGGCACCGACATCGAGTTCACCAACGCCCACCGCGCGGTGCTGGAAACGCTGGCCGGCGGCGGCGCATTCTTCTTCCGACAGCTCTGTGACGGGATCGCCGACGGCGAGCTCAAAGCCGCGCTGTGGGAACTGATTTGGGCCGGCTGGGTCACTGGCGACACCTTCGCGCCGGTGCGCGCGGTGCTCGGCGGCGGCCCGGGCGCCCGTAAACGTTCCGCGCCGGCGCACCGCAACCGCCGCCCACCGCGCCTGAGCCGCTACAGCGTCGCGCACGCCCAGACCCGCGCCACCGACGCAACAGTGGCCGGTCGGTGGTCGGCGCTACCGGCGCCGGAGCTGGACTCGACACTGCGGGCTCACTATCAGGCCGAGCTGCTGTTGAACCGCCACGGTGTGCTGACCCGCGGCGCAGTGGCCGCGGAGGCCGTTCCCGGCGGGTTCGCCACGCTCTACAAGGTGCTGACGGCGTTCGAAGATGCCGGCCGCTGCCAGCGCGGCTATTTCGTCGAGTCGCTGGGCGGCGCCCAGTTCGCGGTCGCGTCCACGGTCGACCGGCTGCGCAGCTACCTGGACGGCGTCGACCCGGAACGCCCCGAGTACCGGGCGGTGGTACTGGCCGCCGCCGACCCGGCCAACCCGTATGGCGCCGCGCTGCCGTGGCCGCCGAGCGACGGCACGGCACGGCCCGGCCGCAAAGCGGGCGCGCTCGTCGTGCTGGTGGACGGCGCGCTGGCCTGGTTTTTGGAGCGCGGCGGCCGGTCACTACTCAGTTTCACCGAGGACCCCGAGGCCGGCCGCGCGGCAGCCGCCGCCGTTGCTGATGTGGTCGGCATGCGGCGTATCGACTCCCTTCTGGTTGAGCGGGTCAATGGCGTGCCCGTGCTGGAGTTGCGTGATTCGCCGGTGCACGCGGCTCTTACTGACGCCGGGTTCACCCGCACTCCACGCGGGTTGCGGCTGCGGGGGTGAGCCACCATGCCTGAAGGTGACACCGTCTGGCACACGGCCGCCACGCTGCGCCGGGCGTTGGCCGGAAAGACGTTGACGCGTTGCGACATCCGAGTGCCGCGGTTTGCCACCGTCGACCTGACCGGGCAGGTCGTCGACGAGGTACTCAGCCGGGGCAAACATTTATTCATCCGGGCCGGGTCCGCCAGTATCCATTCGCACCTGAAGATGGACGGTAGCTGGCGGGTCACCAACAGTCCGCCCGACCATCGGGTGCGGATCATTCTGGAAGCCGGTGATGTTCGGGTAGCGGGAATCGACCTCGGCGTGTTGGAGGTGCTCGACCGGGCGCACGACCAAGACGCGGTGGCGCATCTGGGACCGGATCTGCTGGGTGAAGACTGGGATCCGCGGCTCGCGACCGCCAACCTGACGGCCGATCCGCAGCGGCCCCTGGCCGAGGCGCTGCTCGACCAGCGGGTGATGGCCGGGATCGGCAACGTCTACTGCAACGAACTGTGCTTTGTTAGCGGCCTTGCGCCGACGGCACCGGTCACCGCACTCGCCGATCCACAGCGACTGGTCGCGCGAGCTCGGGACATGTTGTGGGTCAACCGTTCCCGTTGGTCGCGCTGCACGACCGGTGACACCCGTCGCGGCCGTCAGCTGTGGGTATACGGACGCGCCGGGCAGCAGTGCCGTCGCTGCGGCACGATAATCGAGTCGGATACCGGCGGCGATCGCGTGACGTACTGGTGCCCGAGTTGTCAACGCCACAGCGGATTGCCAGTGCCGCGGGAATAATCGCGGCCGATTGGCAGTTCACAACCTCGACTGGCGACACGGTATCGCCGGATAACCGAAGGACATGAGCGTGCTCAGATTGCAGAAGTCTGGTTCCTGGAAGACGCGTGCGTTCGGCGCAATCCGTGGCACCGTGCAGGCCATGACCCTGACCCGAGTTTCGGCTGCACCGGGCCGGACGCTAACGCCTGATCAGGGCGCGCTGCGGATCATCCCACGCGGCGTGGAGCGCTGCTGACATTAACAACTCGGTCGTCGCCGGAGCGGCGCACCCCGCTGGCGGCCAGCTGCCCAATGGCCCCGATGATTGCGCCGGCTGACGAACCGTCGCCGGCGGCCGCTGATCGGGTCGTCGAACTCCAGGGTGTGAGCCAACAACTGCAACGGCGTACTGAAATCATCAGCGGCGATGTCAATGACCTTGGGGTACAACGGATCACCGTGAATAGGCAGGCCGACCGACGCCATGTGCACGCGCAGCTGATGGGTTCGTCCGGTCCGCGGTGTGAGCCGGTAGCGCCCGTCGGGGGCAAGCAACTCGACCAGCGTCTCGGCGTTGGGTTCGCCGGGCTCCTCGACGGCTTGTAAACAGCCTCGCCGTTTGATGATTCGGCTGCGGATCACCTGGGGCAACGTGGCATCTGGGTCCACGTCCGCGCGCGCCAGATACGTCTTGCGGACCGCTCCGCGAGCGAACATCGTCTGGTAGACACCGCGCACTTCACGGCGGGTGGTGAACAACAACACCCCGGCGGTCAACCGGTCCAGGCGATGCGCCGGGCTCAGCTCCGGCAGTCCCAGTTCGCGGCGCAACCGTACTAATGCAGTCTGCGCGACGTGGCGGCCGCGCGGCATGGTGGCCAGAAAGTGCGGCTTGTCGACGACGATGATGTCGTCGTCTCGATGAAGTACCGGCATGTCGAACGGCACCGGCACTTCGTCGGGCAACTCGCGGTAGAGGTAGACGCTGGCACCTGTCGGCAGCACGGTCGTGGCGTCAACCGGATTGCCGTCGGCGTCGACGACGTCGCGGGCCCGCCCGCCGAACCGGGCGTTGAGCTCGGCCAGCACCGGTCCGCCGCGCAGTCGCACCCGCGCCGGCCCCAATCCGTCGCGAACCGGCAACGGCGCCGGTCTCACGTTAACGGCACCGGCTCGAGAATTTCGGCGCGGGCCTCGGGAGCGCTGGCGCGCAACGCATCCGCAGACTCGTCGTCGGGCTGGGTCTGTGACAGTATTTCGGCTTCCACCCGCGCGGTGTAGGTCTGCACCTCGCGGTCGATGTCTGCGGCGCTCCAGCCCAGTACCGGCGCGACGACCTCGGCCACCTCGCGTGCGCAATCGACGCCGCGGTGCGGGTACTCGATCGAAATTCGCATCCGGCGTGCCAAGATGTCCTCCAGATGCAGCGCGCCCTCGGCGGCCGCGGCGTAGGCGGCCTCCACCTTCAAATAGACCGGTGCCTGCGCGATCGGGTCCAGCAGGTCGGGACGATCATCGGCCATCGCCAGCACCTCGCCGATCAGCGACCCGTAGCGGTCCAGCAGATGCCGCACCCGATACGGGTGAAGCCCGCGCAGCGCGCCGACGTGTTCGGTCTGGTTGATCAGCGCGAAGTAGCCGTCGGCGCCCAGCAGCCGCACCTTCTCGGTGATCGACGGCGCGACGCGGGCCGGAATATATTGCGCCGCCGCGTCAATCGCATCGGCTGCCATCACCCGGTAGGTGGTGTACTTGCCGCCGGCGATGGCGACCAGGCCGGGTGCGGGAACCGCCACCGCGTGCTCGCGGGACAGCTTCGAGGTGTCGTCGCTCTCGCCGGCCAGCAGTGGCCGCAATCCGGCATACACCCCGTCGATGTCGGTGTGGGTCAGCGGAGTCGCCAGCACGGTGTTGACGGTGCCGAGGATGTAGTCGATATCGGCCTTGGTGGCCGCCGGGTGGGCCAAGTCGAGATTCCAGTCGGTGTCGGTGGTGCCGATGATCCAGTGGCTGCCCCACGGGATGACGAACATCACCGACTTCTCGGTGCGCAGAATGATCGCGACGTCGCTGACGACGCGGTCACGCGGCACCACGATGTGCACACCCTTGGAGGCACGCACCTGAAACCGGCCGCGCTGCTTGGACAATGCTTGGATCTCGTCAGTCCACACCCCGGTCGCGTTGACCACGACATGACCGTGTACATCGGTGACCGCGCCATCCTCGGAGTCGCGGACCTGCACCCCGGTCACCCGGTCGCCTTCTCGCAGCAACGACACGACCTGGCTCGAGGACCGCACCACCGCGCCGTAATGCGCGGCGGTGCGTGCCACGGTCATGGTGTGTCGGGCGTCGTCGACGACGGTGTCGTAGTAGCGGATCCCGCCGATCAGCGAACTGCGCTTCAGGCCGGGGCACAGCCGAAGCGCGCCGGCCCGGGTCAAATGCTTCTGCGCCGGCACGGATTTCGCTCCGCCGAGTTGGTCGTAGAGGAAGATACCGGCGGCCACATACGGGCGTTCCCACCACCGCTTGGTCAGCGGATACAGGAACGGCAGCGGCTTGACCAGATGCGGAGCCAGCGTGGTCAGCGACAATTCCCGCTCGTAGAGCGCCTCACGGACCAGTCCGAATTCCAGTTGTTCGAGGTAGCGCAGACCACCGTGGAACATCTTCGACGACCGACTGGAGGTTCCGGAGGCAAAGTCACGCGCCTCGACCATCGCCACTTTCAGTCCGCGGGTGGCGGCATCCAGCGCGCATCCCGAGCCGACCACGCCGCCGCCGATCACCACCACGTCGAATTGCTCGGCACCCAGCCGCTCCCAGGCAGCCGCACGTTGTTCGGGTCCCAAGGCGGAGGCCGGCCAGTACTGCCCGTTGCCCGGTCCGCGGATCGGGTCGCTCACGACACAGAACTCCTGTCGGTTACTCGTCGGTAGACGCTGGCCTAAGGCTACCGGGAGTCAATCCAGATCATCGTGAGCCATCAGCCGCCGCGCAGCCTCGGTGATGGAGCCCGACAGCGACGGATAGACGACCAGCGTCCGGGCCAACTGGTTGACCGTGATGCGGTTTTGCACGGCCACCGCGATCGGCAGGATCAGCTCCGAGGCGATCGGAGCGACAACCACGCCGCCGATCACCACGCCGGTGGCCTGGCGGCAGAACAGTTTGACGAAGCCGTGGCGCAGTCCGGACATCTTGGCCCGGGCGTTGGTCTTCAACGGCAACATGATGGTGCGGGCCAGCACGGACCCGTCGTCGATGGCCGATTGCGGGACACCGACCGCCGCGATCTCGGGCCGGGTGAACACCGCCGCCGCGACCGTGCGCAACCGGATCGGGCTGACCGCCTCCCCCAGCGCGTGCCACATGGCGATCCGGCCCTGCATCGCTGCCACCGACGCCAGTGGCAGTAAACCGGTGCAGTCCCCGGCGGCGTAGATGCCGGGCACTGAGGTCCGCGAGACCCGGTCGACGGTCAGGTAGTTGCCGCGGCCCAGCTCGATTCCGACCCGGTCCAGGCCCAGGCCGGCGGTGTTGGGGGTCGACCCGATCGTCATCAGGGCGTGACTGCCCTCGACGGTGCGGCCGTCGGTCAGCTTCACCACGACCCCGTCGTCGGTGCGGGTCACCGAGTCAGCGCGGGCGTTCTTGACCAGCTGGACGCCGCGTTCGGCGAACGATTCCTCGAGCACTCGCGCGGCGTCGGCGTCCTCGTAGGGCAGCACCCGATCCCGGCTGGCCACCACCGTCATCTCGACGCCCAATTCGGTGTAGGCGTTGACGAACTCGGCACCGGTGACCCCGGAGCCCACGACGATGAGGTGGTCAGGCAGCGACTCCAGGTCATAGAGCTGACGCCAGGTCAGGATGCGCTGGCCGTCGGGCTGGGCCGACGGCAGGATGCGCGGGCTGGCACCGGTGGCGATCAGCACGAAGTCGGCGACGAGTTCGCTGGTGTTCCCGTCGTGAGTAGTCACCTTGACGCAGTGCCGGGCCAAGCCGGGCGCGGTGTCGACCAGCTCACCGCGCCCGGCGATCACCTCGACGCCGGCGCTGATCAGCTGCGCGGTGATGTCGGCGGACTGCGCAGCAGCCAGCGTCTTGACCCGCTGGTGAATTTCGGCGAGCGAGATCTTGGCGTCCTCGATGTCGATGTCGAAGCCGAGGTGGGGGGCGCGACGCAGTTCGGTGCGCACGCCGGTGGACGCGATCAACGTCTTGGACGGCACCACATCGGCCAGCACGGCTGCGCCGCCGATGCCGTCGGAGTCAACGACGGTGACCTCGGCATCACGTGCAGCGGCCACCAGCGCCGCCTCGTAGCCGGCCGGCCCACCGCCGATGATCACGATGCGGGTCGCCACAGCCCCTAACCTAGCGGCGATCGCAAATTCGGCGCAGCCTGGTCGGATGACCGCCGAGCAAGCGAGTGGCGTCTAAGCTTTGTCCACGTGCCGCTCTACGCCGCCTACGGGTCGAACATGCATCCCGAGCAGATGCAGCAGCGGGCACCGCACTCGCCGATGGCCGGAACCGGCTGGCTGCATGGTTGGCGGCTGACCTTCGGCGGCGAGGACATCGGCTGGGAAGGCGCGCTGGCGACCATCGTCGAAGACGCGGCCTCGAAAGTGTTCGTCGTGCTCTACGACGTGACGGCGTCGGATGAGATGGACCTGGACCGCTGGGAAGGCTCCGAGCTGGGCATCCACAAGAAGATCCGCTGCCGAGTGGAGCGCTTGTCGTCGGACACCACAACCGATCCGGTGCTTGCCTGGTTGTATGTGGTTGATGCTTGGGAAGGCGGCCTGCCGTCGGCCCACTACCTGGGCGTGATGGCCGATGCGGCTGAAATAGCCGGTGCACCAGAGGAATACGTCCACAATCTGCGCACCCGCCCGGCACGCAACATCGGCCCGGGCACATAACCCTTCTGCGCCGAGCGTGCGTGTCCCCGGCCGACACGCCGGGGTTAACCCGTATTTTGCGCACGCTCGCGGTGGACTAAAGAGCAGCCTGCTCGACGATGTTCACCAGCACCCGCACGCCGATCGCCAGGGCGCGCTCGTCGAGATCGAAGGTCGGCTGGTGCAGATCCAACTGCGGCCCCTGGCCCGACCACACGCCGAGTCGCGCCATCGCGCCGGGGATTTCCTCCAGATACCAGGAGAAATCCTCGCCACCGCCCGACTGCCGGGTATCGGCCAGCACATCGGGGCCCACGGCCTCGATGGCGTGCGCCAGGATCCGCGTCGAAACCTCCTCGTTGACCACCGGCGGCACGCCGCGGTGATATTGCAGCGTGTGCTCGACCCCCAGCGGTGACAGCAGCGCGGAGACGGCCTCACGGATGATGCCCTCCAGGCTCTGCCAGGTCTCCCGGCTGGCGGTGCGGACAGTCCCGGCCAGCACGCCGGTCTGCGGGATCGCGTTGGCGGCCACCCCGGCGTTGACTGCGCCCCACACCAGCACCGTGCTTTTGCGCGGGTCGATGCGGCGCGACAACACACCGGGCACTCCGGTGATCAGGGTGCCGATCCCGTAGACCAGGTCGGCGGTCAGGTGCGGACGTGACGTGTGCCCGCCGGGTGAGTACAACGAGATCTCGAGCCGGTCGGCCGCCGAGGTGATCGGGCCGGGTTTCACCGCGACCCGGCCGACCGCAAGCCGCGGATCACAGTGCAACGCGAAGATCCGGGTGACTCCGGACAGCGCCCCCGCCGCGATCGCGTCGATCGCCCCGCCGGGCATCAGCTCTTCGGCGGCCTGAAAGATCAGCCGCACCCCGACCGGCAGTTCGGGCACCGAAGCCAAGGCCTGTGCGGTGCCGAGCAGGATCGCGGTGTGCCCGTCGTGTCCGCAGGCGTGCGCGACGTTGGGCATCGTCGACTCATAGGGGGCGCCGGTCCGCTCGGCCATCGGCAACGCGTCCATGTCGGCGCGCAACGCGATCCGCGGTTCGTTTTCCGGGCCGAAATCGCAGGTCAGCCCGGTGCCACCGGGGAGCACCTTGGGGTTGAGGCCGACGTCGGCCAGCCGCTCGGCAACAAATTGAGTAGTGGCATATTCCTGCCGGCCCAATTCCGGGTAGCGGTGGATGTGACGCCGCCAATCGATCAGGTCGTCGTAGTGGGCGGCCAGCCAGGATTCGGCACTGTCGACGAGACTCATGTCGCCGCCGGACGAAACACGATGTGCGCGAACGCCGATTCCGGTTCAGGGTGGATTGCCTCGAACAGATCAACCAGGTCAGTGCCACGGCGCCACACCGCATCGTCGACGGCATTCAACGCGGTGGCAGTGGGCATTCTCGCAGTATCTCACCGAGTAGGCTCGCGCTTTGTGACTGGTCCGCCCGATGCCGACGCGCTGGCGCAACGGGCGGCGAAACTCATCGCCGAGGGCACCGGTGTTGCCGAGCACGACGTCGCGATTGTTCTCGGATCGGGGTGGGCGCCGGCCGTCACGGCGCTGGGCACCTCGACCGCAGTACTACCGATGGCCGAATTGCCCGGGTTCACCCCACCCACCGCGGTCGGGCACATCGGTCAGGTGTTGTCGGTCGGCATCGGTGAACACCGGGTATTGGTATTGGCCGGCCGCGTCCACGCCTACGAAGGACACGACCTGCTGCACGTCGTGCATCCGGTGCGGACGGCCTGCGCGGCGGGTGCCCGGGTCGTCATCCTCACCAACGCGGCCGGCGGTCTGCGCACGGACTTCGCGGTCGGTCAACCGGTGCTGATCAGCGACCATCTGAATCTGACCGCGCGGTCTCCGCTGGTCGGGCCGCAGTTCGTGGACTTGGTCGATGCGTACGCGCCGCGGCTGCGGGAGCTGGCCCGGCAGGTCGACCCCGAGCTGGCCGACGGTGTGTATGCCGGATTGCCCGGGCCGCATTTCGAGACGCCGGCCGAAATCCGGATGCTGCGGGTGCTGGGAGCCGACCTGGTGGGAATGTCGACCGTGCACGAGACGATCGCCGCGCGGGCGGCCGGCGCCGAGGTGCTAGGTGTGTCGCTGGTGACGAACCTGGCGGCCGGGATCACTGGCGAGCCGCTCAGCCACGTCGAGGTGCTGGCCGCCGGTGCCGCCTCGGCCACCCGAATGGGTTCGCTGCTGGCCGATGTCGTTGCGCGGTTGTGACGCCTCAGGAGTGGATCGCGCACGATCCAGATCCGGTGACGGCCGCCGAACTCGCCCGCTGCGATCCCGCGGAGCTGTCCGCGCGGTTCTCCCGGCCATTGACGTTCGGCACCGCCGGGTTGCGCGGCCCGGTGCGGGGCGGTCCGGATGCGATGAACCTCGCGGTGGTGTTGCGTGCCAGCTGGGCGGTGGCGCAAGTGCTCAAACGCCGCGGTTCGGCCGGTTCGACGGTGATCGTCGGGCGCGACGCCCGGCACGGCTCGGATGCGTTCGCCGCGGCAACCGCTGAAGTGTTTGCCGCCGAGGGCTTTTCAGTGCTAGCACTGCCGCAGCCGGCACCTACACCGGTCGTGGCATTCGCGGTGCGGCATATCGGCGCGGCGGCCGGCATCCAGATCACCGCATCACACAACCCGCCGGTCGACAACGGCTACAAGGTGTATTTCGACGGTGGCATTCAGATCATCTCGCCTACCGATCGCGACGTCGAAACCCACATGGCGGCCGCCCCGTTCGCCGATCGCATTGCGCGCTCGGCCGTCGAACCCGCGGACAGTGCGCTGATCGACCGCTACATCGAGCGCGCCGCCAGTGTGCGACGTTCGACGGCGGGGTCGGTTCGAGTAGCGCTGACGCCGCTGCACGGGGTGGGCGGTGTGGTGGCCGTCGAAACTTTGCGCCGCGCCGGGTTCGACGACGTGCACACCGTGTCCGCCCAATTCGCGCCGGACCCCGACTTCCCCACCGTGGCGTTCCCCAATCCCGAAGAGCCCGGCGTCACCGACGCGCTGTTGGTTCTGGCCGTCGACGTCGACGCCGACATCGCGATCGCGCTGGATCCCGACGCCGACCGCTGCGCGGTCGGAATACCCACCCCGTCGGGGTGGCGCATGCTCTCTGGCGACGAAACCGGCTGGCTGCTCGGCGATCACCTCCTCTCCCATGTCGATGCCCCCGCGACGAGCGCGGTGGCCAGCACGGTGGTGTCGTCGCGAATGCTGGCCGCGATCGCCGCGCGCTATGGCGCCCGGCACGTCGAGACGCTCACCGGTTTCAAGTGGCTGGCCCGCGCCGACGCGGACCAGCCGGAGAGCACCTTGATCTACGCCTATGAGGAGGCGATCGGGCACTGCGTGGACCCGGTCGCAGTGCGCGACAAGGACGGCATCAGCGCCGCGGTGCTGGCCTGTGATCTGGCGGCGTCCTTGCGGCAACAGGGCCGCTCGGTACTCGACGTGCTTGACGATCTCGCGCGCCGCTACGGGGTGCACCTCGTGGGCGCCGTGACACGTCCGGTAGCCGAGACCGGCGAGGCAGCCGAGTTCATGCGCCGGTTACGGTCCGCCCATCCGACCCGGTTGGCCGGATTCCAGATCAGCACAACCGATCTCGCTCCGCGCACCGATGCACTGGTCTTCACCGGCGGCGCCGCCGACACGTCAGTCCGGGTGGTCGTCCGCCCGTCGGGAACGGAACCAAAGCTCAAGTGCTATCTGGAAGTTCGCTGCGCACCGGCCGGCGACCTGGATCATGCTCGGCATCACGCAGCCGCGCTGCGCGACGAACTGGTCTCCGTGATTCAAAGGTGGTAGCTCACCGCGGACCGAATTGCCGATCGCCGGCGTCACCGAGCCCTGGGACAATGTAGGCGTTCTCGTTGAGTCGCTCGTCGATCGCGGCGATGAACAGCCGCACTGTTGGAGCCGATTCCTGCAGCGCCGCAATGCCTTCCGGAGCTGCCACCACGCACAGCGCGGTGATGTCGACCGCGCCACGGCGACACAGTAACGCGATGGTGTGCGCCATCGACCCACCGGTGGCCAGCATCGGGTCAAGCACCATCACCGCCTGATCGCTCAAGTCTTCGGGCAGCGACTCCAGATATGGGACCGGAAGAAAGGTTTCCTCATCGCGGGCGACCCCGACGAACCCGACACGGGCTTCCGGCAGCAACGCATGCGCCTGATCAACCATGCCCAGACCGGCCCGCAGCACCGGCACCAGCAGCGGCGGTCGAGCCAGCCGCGTACCGGCCGTGTCGGCCAATGGTGTGCGCACCGTGACGGTCTCGCAGGGCGCGTCCCGGGTAGCTTCGTAGACCAGCATCAACGTCAGATCGCGCAACGCAGCGCGAAACGCCGCGCTGCCGGTCTGTTCGTCGCGCAGCGTGGTGAGTCTGGCCGCGGCCAGCGGGTGATCGACGACGCACACCTCCACGGCAATCGACCCTAGTATTTTGCTGCTGGACACGCGTGCGTTCATGGCGGGCTCGCCGAACAACGGCTCCTATACTCCCGGCATGCGACGCCGTCGCGGGCGCTATGGCAACCGATACCGAACAGTCAGCCTGTTTGGCGCATTGGCGCT
Organism: Mycobacterium sp. NGS51; assembly: GCF_059812525.1. Classification (NCBI taxonomy): domain Bacteria; kingdom Bacillati; phylum Actinomycetota; class Actinomycetes; order Mycobacteriales; family Mycobacteriaceae; genus Mycobacterium; species Mycobacterium sp. NGS51. The sequence goes on along the minus strand of NZ_JCALCV010000021.1, from coordinate 22,399 downwards.
ATTGGCCGTCGTGATGTCCTGGCCGACAGCGCATTTCGCTGGCCCGAAAGCGCCGGTGAGCTTCACGGCCGCCACCGTCCCGTCGCCGGCCCACGTCGTGGTGGTGGTGGAGGAGAACCGCTCCTACTCGAACATCATCGGTAACGCGGCGGCCCCCTATATCAACGCACTGGCCGCGGGCGGCGCGTCGATGACGCAATCGTTCGCCGAGGTACATCCGAGCCAACCGAATTACTTCGCGCTGTTCGCCGGAAGCACACTCGGGGTCAAAGAGAACACCTGCCCGGTCAACGGCGCCAACACCCCAAACCTGGGCGCACAGTTGCTGGCCTCGGGACGCACCTTCATCGGGTTCGCCGAAGGCCTGCCGGCCGCAGGCTCGCAAGTCTGCAGCACCGCGAAGTACGCCCGCAAACACGCGCCGTGGGTCAGCTTCAGCAACATTCCGCCGTCGTACTCGCTGCCGTTCTCCGCATTTCCGCCGCCGCAGAACTACGCCAGCCTGCCGACGGTCTCATTCGTCATCCCGAACGTCGACAACGACATGCACGACGGCTCGATCGCCCGCGGCGACACCTGGCTGCAGCAGAACCTGTCGGCCTATGCCGAATGGGCAAAAGCCAACAACAGCTTGCTGATCCTGACCTGGGACGAGGACGACAACTCCGAAAACAACCGGATCCCGACCATCTTCTACGGGGCCGACGTCAGGCCCGGCACCTACAGTCAGCCGATGAGCCACTACAACCTGCTGTCCACCCTGGAGCAGATGTACGGGCTGCCCAAGCTCGGTTTGGCGGCGCGGGCGCCGGCCATCACCGATATCTGGGTCGGCTAACCCGCTCGGTCACCGGCACGGCACCCGTCGTTATTCTGTGCCGCATGGCTGCTGACCTCGTGCCGATCCGCCTGAGCCTGACCGCCGGTGACCGCTACACCATCTGGGCGCCCCGCTGGCGCGACGCCGGTGACGAGTGGGAGGCGTTCCTCGGCCACGATGAAGACTTGTATGGCTTCGAGACGGCCGCTGACCTGGTCGCCTTCGTGCGTACCAACACCGACAACGACCTGGTCGACCATCCGGGCTGGCAGCGGCTGACCGAGGCCAACGCGCACAAGCTGGACCCCGCCGAGGACCAGCAGTTCGACCTGATCGCGGTCGAGGAGGTGGTCGCCGAGAAGCCGACCGAGGAGTCGGTGACGGCGCTGGCCGGCACGCTGGCCGTGGTGTCCTCCATCGGCTCGGTCTGCGAGCTACCGGCGGTGATGAAGTTCTTCAACGGCAACCCCAGTCTGGGCACTGTGGCCGGCGGTATCGATCACTTCACCGGCAAAGCGGGACTGCGGCGCTGGCATGGGATCGCCGAGGTCATCGCCCGCAGCTGGGACGACGTGCTGGCCGCCGTCGACCGCGTCATCAGTACTCCCGACGTCGACACCGCGGTGGCGTCGAAGGCCGCCGACGAACTGGCGGAACCGCTCGAAGAGCCCGAGGAAGACGACGTCGAGGACGCAGCGGCGGACGAGGTCGAGCCCGCCGACGATGCCGCCGACGATGCCGCCGAAGAAGAGGACACCCGGGCGGCAGGTGACACTGCGGTGCTGGGCGGCGACGAGGACTTCTGGGGCCAGGTGGGTATCGACCCGATCCAGCTCCTGACCGGGGCCGGCACGTTCTACACACTGCGGTGCTATTTCGACGAACGTCCGATCTTCTTGGGCCGCAACGGGCGGATCAGTGTGTTCAGCTCGGAGCGGGCCCTGGCGCGTTATCTCGCCGACGAGCACGACCATGACCTGTCGGACCTGAGCACCTACGACGACATCCGCACCGCCGCCACGGACGGGTCGCTGCAGGTGGAGGTCACCGACGACAATGTCTACGTGCTGACTGGCCTGGGTGACGATTTTGCCGACGGGCCAGATGCGGTGGACCGGGAGCAGCTCGACCTGGCGGTGGAATTGCTGCGCGATGTCGGCGACTACGCCGAGGACAACACCGTCGACAAGGCGCTGGCGAACGAACGCCCGCTGGGCAAGTTCGTGGCGTACGTCTTGGAGCCCGGTTCGGCAGGCAAGCCCGCCGCCCCGTTTGCCGAAGTGGTGGGTGAGTGGGAGGCGCTGGACCGGTTCGTGGAATCGCGGCTCAGGCGCGAATAGCGCGCAGCGCCAAGAGCCGTCGGACTGCGTCGTCCATGTGCTCGTCGATGAGCCGCAGCGCCGCTGCCCTATCACCGGAGCCGATGGCGTCGCGCAGCGTGACATGCTCGGCAACCTGTTCGGCCAGGTCCGGGTAGGCGTCTTGGAGTTCGCCGAGCAGCATTCGGGTTTCCAACAGCAAGGTCCGCATCGCCCGGTGCAGCCGCGGGCTGCCGGCGCACGCGACCAGCACCTCATGAAATTGCTGGTCCGCGTCCGCCACTGCAGCACCATCAAGGCGGGCGGCCGCCGCGATCATCGCGTCGACGGGCTCGCCCAGACAGGCGCGGGCGGCGCCGGTGTCGCCGCGCAGAATCTCTTCGATCGCCGCCCGCTCGATGGCCTTGCGGACCTGGTAGACGTCAGACACGTCGGCTTCGGTGAGCTCGACCACGAAGATGCCGCGGTGGCGTTCGCTGCGCAACAGCCCCTCGGCCACCAGACGCTGCATCGCCTCGCGCAACGGGCCGCGCGACACCGCGAACTGGGCAGCAAGGCCCGCTTCCCCCAGCTGTTGACCGGGGGCCAGCTGGCCGCGGGTGATTGCGTCGCGCAACCGCTCGGCGATCAGCTCGGCCGTCGACTGTCTGCTCAACGGCTCGAAGGCTGCCGGGTCTGAAACCGTCATCGTCGCTCCTCGAACAACGACCCCAGGCCGGTGGCATGTCGCGCTATCCCGGCAATACGCAAGCCCTCCCACACGGTGACCGCGTTGGCGGTCAGCACTGGCTTGTCGAGCAGCTGCTCGAGCGCCTCGACCTGCGCCACGGTGTGCATGGCGGTGTCCGGGATCAGCAGCGCGTCGGCAGTCGGATTGTCGTTGCTTTGGGCCAGCTTCTGCACTTGTTCCGGGTCCAGCCGCCCCACTTCGGCCGCAGTGTCGATACCGGCATTACCCATCGACTCGACGCCGATGTTATGTGCGGCAAGGAAACCGACGAACAGGTCGGCGATGTCTCGCGGATAGCTGGCCGCTACGGCAACCCGCGAGCAACCCAGTGCGGTCAGTGCATGCACGAACGCGAAGGAGGTGCTCGACGCCGGCACTCCGGCAGCCTTGGAAAGTCCGTCGGCCTGCTCGACCGCCCCGTCCGGCCCGTAGACGAATCCCCCTGAGGTGCAGGCGAACATCACCGCATCTGGCCGGTGTGGCGCCAACAACGCCGCTCCCTCGGCCAGTTTGGCCGGGCTTCCCAGGTCGCGCAGCTCGTCGACGGCGTGCAGGTCTGTTCCATACACGTGCACCACGGCCAGATTCACCCCGAGCCGCTCAGCGGCCCACGGGTAGTCGGATTCCGCGGCGTGGTCGGGGTAGATGAAGCCGACGGTGTCGTTCATCGCTGTGCCTCCGCGAAGACGTCTCGCAACCAGCGGCCCGGTCCCATCATCGGTAGCTCCATCCGGCCCAGGCAAGCCCACATGGTCAGCTGGTTGGCCGTCAGGATCGGCTTGCCGAGCATTTCCTCCAGCGGCGCGATGATGTCGTAGGTGCGCAGGTTCGTGCAGCTGACAAAAATGGCCTGCGCGTCAGGGTGGTCGGCGGCGACGATCCGTTCAGCCACCGTGCGGTAGTTCACCTTCCAAATACCGCCCCCCAGGCCGAGATAATCGGATTGCAGCACCGCCACGCCCAGCTGGTTGAGGAAGGCGTGCAGAAGTTCGGTCAACTCTTCGTCATAGGGTGTGATCACGGACATCCGCGAAATCTTCAGCGCTGTGACGGCTTCGGCCAGCGCACCCGACGTCGTGACGGCCGCCTTGGCGCCGGCGGCTTCGATGGCGGCGACCAAGGTCTTCTCATACTCCACGCCGTGGACGAAACTACCCGAAGTACACAGGTAGGCGATCACCTCGGGCTCGACGTGCAGCACGTCACGAGTCGCCGCCTCCAGATGGCTTGTGTTCGAAACCAGTTCGGCCATCAACCGGCTCACCGGAACGGGTTCATAGTGGGTGCGGGCCAAGTGCAGGGACACGTCGGCCGGGATCCATCGCCACAACTCGCGTTCTAATGCCAGGTCGAAGGGCGCGATGATGCCGATGCCTCGTTGCTCAACTGGTCCGTCGAACTCTGGCAAGCTCGACAGATCCATGGGTGGTCCCAACTGACGTACCACTCCAGGCCGGCCCTGGATTGTTGACAATCATACGATGTGTTTCTACCGTGTCAATGTGGGCGCGCGCTCTGTCGTCACGGTCCAACACGGCGAGTCGGTCCCCGGCCAGCTTTCCTCGATCGATGCGGACGCCGAACTGCGGCTGGTGCCGTCGTCGCGGCTCGCCGACGCGCTGCCGGGCGCCGATGTGCTCTTTGTCTACGACTTCTCCTCGCCGGCGTTGCGGTCGGCCTGGCCGGCTGCCGATTCGCTGCGCTGGGTGCAGGTCGCGGCCGTCGGAGTGGACGCGGTGCTGTTCGACGATCTGATCGACAGCCCGGTGGTTCTCACCAATTCACGTGGCATCTTCGAACGTCCGATCGCGGAATACGTTCTGGGTCAGATCCTGGCTTTCGCCAAGGATTTTCGGCGGTCGGTGCGTGCGCAGGAGACTCAACACTGGCGCCACTTCGAATCGGAGCCGATTGCCGGCGCATCGGTCGTCGTCGTCGGCACCGGCCCGGTCGGCCGGGCCATCGCCCGGTTACTGCGGGCCGTCGGCATGAACGTGCGCGGTGTCGGGCGCACGCCGCGCCCCGATCCAGACTTCGGTGAGATCAGCGCGGATCTGCATGCCGCGGTGGCCGACACCGACTATGTGGTGCTCGCTGCTCCCCTGACGCCGCAGACTCGCGGAATCGTGGACGCCGAAGCCCTGGCCGCCATGTCGCCCCGGGCGCGGTTGATCAACATTGGCCGCGGTGAGTTGGTGGTGACCGATGCGTTGGTGGCGGCGCTGCAGGACGGGCGCGTTGCCGGTGCGGCACTCGACGTCGTCGATCCAGAACCGTTGCCGCCGGGCCATCCGCTCTGGACTGCGCCCAATGTTGTTCTGACTCCACACAATAGCGGCGACGTGCACGGGTGGACCGTCGAACTGCAGCAGCAGTTCATCGCCAACTTCCACCGCTATCGCGCCGGCCAACCATTACACAATGTCGTCGATAAGCACCGCGGCTACGCGCCGACCGGGGCCGGCTAAGGAGTAGCGCGCATGACACCGCCAGCGACGATGCGAGCGAAGCGATGAAGAGGAGCGGCGCACCATGACCCAGCCCACCGACCTGACTGCGCTGCAGCTGGTCGCTGCCTACACGTCCGGTGAACTCTCACCCGTCGAGGCGACCGCGGCCGCGCTGTCGGTCATCGCCGAGCGTGATGGCGAGATCAACGCCTTCTGCCTGGTTGACGAGGAGGCGGCGCTGGCGCAGGCCCGCAAGTCGGAGGCCCGTTGGCAAGGCCACTACACCAAGGGACTGCTCGACGGTGTGCCGATCGCCATCAAGGACGTGTTCCGAACCGCCGGTTGGCCCACCCTGCGCGGCTCGCGGCTCACCGACGCCGCCGGGCCCTGGCCCGACGACAGCCCGGCGGTGGGCAAGATTCGCAACGACGGCATGGTGATGGTTGGCAAGACCACCACCCCGGAGTTGGCCTGGAAAGGCGTCACCGACAGCACGCTGCATGGTGTGACCCGCAACCCGGTCGATCCCACTCGCACGGCGGGCGGTTCCTCTGGCGGCAGTGCCGCGGCAGTGGCCGCCGGCATGGCGCCGTTGTCGATCGGTACCGACGGCGGCGGCAGTATCCGGATTCCGGCCAGCTTTTGCGGAGTCGTCGGCTTCAAGCCCACCCACGGGCGGGTGCCGATGTATCCGATCAGTCCGTTCGGCCCACTGGCGCATGGCGGGCCGATCACCCGAACCGTCGAGGACGCCGCGATGTTGATGGACATCATCGCGCTGCCGGACCATCGTGACCCGACCTCGCTGCCACCGACGCTGGCCACCTATCGCGGCGAACTTCACCGCGACGTCGTGGGATTGGGCGTTGCCTATTCGGCCACGCTGGGCTACGTCGAGGTCGATCCCGAGATCGCGTCCGCGGTAGCAACGGCCGTGCGGGCGCTGGCCGATGCAGGGCTGAACGTCGTCGAGGCCGATCCCGGCTTCGCCGACCCGATTGACGCCTTCGAAACCGTATGGGCCACCGGGGTTGCCAGCAGCCTGCGGGCCTACGGCGACCAGAGCCGCGACCTCGTCGACCCCGGTCTGGTGGAGATGTGGGACCGGGGATTGACCGTATCGGGCGTCGACTATCTCGACGCCCGTCAGGTCTGCGTCGACCTGGGCCTGGCGATGGGCCAGTTTCACGAAACACACAACCTGCTGCTCACGCCCACGACGCCGATCCCGGCATTCGCCGCCGGCCATGACGTGCCCGTCGGCTCCGGGATGCGATCGTGGGCGCAGTGGACACCGTTCACCTACCCGTTCAACATGACTCAGCAGCCGGCGCTGAGCATCCCGATCGGGGTGACGCGCGACGGGCTGCCCATTGGTCTGCAGATTGTCGGTCCCCGGCACAGCGACGACCTGGTGCTGGCCGTGGGCCGGTTCGCCGAGCAAGTGCTGGGTTAGGTCCTTCGCGCGAGCGTGCGCAAAAGCGGTGTCCCACACGGCGTGTCGGCCGCGGACACGCACGCTCGCGCAGAAATGCCTAAGCGCGGGCGAAGGCCAATTGCTCGCCGATCGCGCCGCCCATCCACAGGTCGGTGCAGGCCGCCGCGATGTCGTCCAGCCCCTCTTCGATCGTGGCGAAGACATTACCGGGCACCCAGCCGATGTCCCCGTTGATCAGTAAGTTGTTGCGGCCGTAGAAGATTGCCAGATCGGTAGCCCCTTGCGGGGAATGCGCCTCGGAGCCTTCGTCATAGCCGTAGGCCGGGTTTCCGATCTCGGACGCCACGAAGCCGAAGAAGCACACGTCGCCGGGAATCGGTGTCACCGTGCAGTTTTCGCGTCCCGGCACACCCAGCGGCGGTAGCAGCGTGTACACCTCGTTACGGGCGTACTTACCGTGATAGGCCTGGCCAGCCACCGGCAGCGCATCCCAGACTGCCGCGCAGGTACGCGGCGCTTGATCGTCGAGCAACCGCGCCCGGCAGGAAACGTTGCGCTTGGTCAGCGTGATCGAGATAAAGCGCGCCACGTCGGCCCCCTACCTTTGTCGATTGTTGACAATTCACTAGCATAGTGGCGTGCCGACGGATACCGAACGCATGGTGGTGGCCCGGGCCATGGAACAGCAACCGGCCGACGGCACCCGATTCGACGTCATCGATCCCTCGACCGAGCAGCCGATCGGCGCGGTGCTGGACATGGGACCCGACGCGGCCACCGCCTGCCTGGACGCCGCGGTCTCGGCGCAGCCGTGCTGGGCGGCGACCACCCCCACCCAACGGGCCGACGTCTTGACCCGCGCCTACCAGTTGATGATCGAGCGCACCGACGAGTTGGCGCTGCTGATGACGCTCGAGATGGGCAAGCCCCTGCCGGAGGCGGCCGGTGAAGTGCGTTATGCGGCCGAGTTCTTCCGCTGGTTCGCCGGTGAGGCGCTGCGGATCGACGGCGGGTTGATGGCCTCACCCGACGGCCGGTCCCGTCTGCTGGTCACCCACCAGCCGGTCGGGCCGTCGTTGCTCGTCACGCCGTGGAACTTTCCGCTGGCGATGGGCACCCGCAAGATCGGCCCGGCGCTGGCAGCGGGCTGCACCTGTGTGGTCAAGCCGGCCGAGCAGACCCCGCTGTCGATGCTTGCGCTGCTGGGCATCCTGCGCGAGGCCGGTGTTCCCGAGGGCGTCGTCACCATAGTGACGACCACCGATCCGGCAGCGGCGATGGCCCCGTTGCTGGCCGACCCGCGGGCGCGCAAGCTGTCGTTCACCGGCTCCACTGCCGTCGGTCGGGTGCTGCTGGCGCAATGCGCCCAGACCGTCAAGCGCACCTCGATGGAACTCGGCGGCAACGCGCCTTTCATCGTGTTCGACGACGCCGACATCGACGAGGCTGTCGCCGGAGCGCTGGCCGCCAAGATGCGCAACATCGGCCAGGCCTGCACCGCCGCTAACCGGATCTACGTTCAGCGCTCCATTGCCGAGTCGTTCACCGCCGCGCTCGTCGACCGGATGCGCGCGCTGAAAGTCGGGCGCGGCACCGAGACCGGGGTGGACGTCGGGCCGTTGATCGACGCCGACGCGGTGGCCAAGGTGTCGGCATTGGTGGCCGACGCCCGCGGTCGCGGGGCCACCGTACGGCTCGGCGGGCAGCGCCTCGACATGCCCGGATACTTCTATCCCCCAACGGTTCTCACCGATGTTCCGGATGACGCCGACATGGCGTGCACCGAGATCTTCGGACCGGTGGCCGCGGTCAGCGCCTTCGACACCGAGGACGAGGTCGTCGCACGGGCCAACGACACCGAATACGGCCTGGTCGCCTACCTCTACACCAACGACACCCGGCGCGGCTGGCGCGTGGCCGAGGCGCTCGACACCGGGATGGTCGGCCTCAATCAGGGTGTGGTTTCCACACCGTCCGGCCCGTTCGGCGGGGTCAAGCAGTCCGGGCTCGGCCGCGAAGGCGGCTTCCTCGGCATTGCCGAATTTCTGGAAACCAAGTACATCGGCGCGGCCCGCTAAGGCCGGCGAGTTGCGCAAGCGGGAGGGGCCTATGGCGCGCAATGTATCGCGGCGCGCCGCCGCACGGCTATCAAGTACTGCTTGGGGCCACTTGCTCCGTGAGGTGGTGGGGGCAGTACGACGTCGCCGCGATCGCCGCGAACTGTGCTGCGACGTCCATTGTGAGTGCGGGGTTGTTGGTCTTGAGGTCCTTGAGGAGCTCGAGACCCGATTCGCCGTTATCCATTAATCCACATGCCGCTCTGCCGGCCGCTATGGCTCGATCTGCATCGTTATAGGTGATTCCTGTTTGTCGCAGAGCAGCGAGGAACGCTGCATCCTCGGCCGCGGGTACACGGTCAACGCCGGGATCGCCGTACGCGGGCACGGCGATCACGACGGATGCGCTGAGGAGTGCTGAAAGCAGCGTCATGACTCCTGATTTCGTTTGTCGCATGGTGCCAACTTCCTGCCGGGCGCCCGGTTACCCGTGGCCGCGAACGCTAGTTTCGAAAGTGGTAGTACTGGTGGGACTTTCGTATACCGCCGCGCTATTCCAAGTGGGTCTTGGGCGCTGTGGGCGGGGTCTTGGTGCCTGCGGACAAATGCACTGCATGGATGCCTGGCTTTGTCGACAGTTGCGCGACCAGATCATCCAGGCCGCCCTGATTGACTTGCCAGTGCTGTACCGCGTCCGGTTGCTGTCGTAGTTGGGCGATGACACTGTCGAGCTTGACCGGCGCGGTGCTGTTTTTGCCCGGGGTAGCGCTGCCTCGAATTCCGGTTCCGCTGATGACACGGGGGGCGGAACCGGCCAGCGCGCCTCCGGCCAAGCTCCCCAGCGCCGCTTGACCGACCAGGCCGGATGGGAAACCGGCGACCGCAGGTGCGGCGGCCAAGCTGGTGGCGGGCAACACCGTGGAGGCCAGCCGGATCGCCGGCGTGGCCGTGGCCCAACTCGGCGGCACCGACAACGCTCCCACCGCGGACGCCTCGCCCACACCCGCTGATACGGCAGTGGCGGCGCTGCCGGAGACCGCAGGGCGTAGTCCCCCGAGCCCAGCCCCCAACGACGATTTCGGGATATCGGCGGTGCCGGTCGCGGGGACAAAGAACCTCTGGAACTCCGCCATCGCTAAGTTGGGAATGCTCATGACCACGTCACCGTTCGACCGAAACTTGTTGACCGACGACGCCAACGAGAACAAGTCCTCATACGTCGAGGTGATCGATGACGAGCTGACCGGGTTGTTGAGCAAGTTCCCCAAATCTGCGCCGGACTGCGGGCTGCCCGAGGCGAGGTTTTGCACCAGCTGTGGGATACCGCCGGCCCCATCTTGTGACGACAGCGCCGACTGCGCGTTGTTGCCTGCCGACACGCCGGCGGCCCGGGCGGCCGCGGCGGCCTGGCTGGCCTGTGCGCCCTCGTTGGTAGTCGGCGGCGGCTCGCTGAACGGCGTCAACTGGGTGGCGGCCACCGACGAGCCAGCATAGCCGTACATCGCGGCGGCATCTTGGGCCCACATCTGACCGTAATTGGCTTCGGTAGCCGCGATCGCTGCGGTGTTTTGCCCGAAGATGTTGGTCGCCACCAGCGATGCCAACTGGCTGCGGTTGGCAGCGATCACCGGCGGCGGCACCGTCGCCGCGAATGCGGTCTCATAAGCGGCCGCTGCGGCCCTGGCCCGGATGGCTGTCTCGTTGGCCTGCGCCGCCGTGGTTGACATCCAAGCCACATATGGGGCGGCTGCCGCCGCCATCGACACCGACGACGGGCCCCTCCACGACCCGCTGGTCAGCCCCGAGATCACCGAGCCGTAAGAGGACGCGGTGGATTGCAACTCGGCGGCCAGCCCATCCCAGGCCGCAGCCGCGGACAGCAGTGATCCCGCGCCCGGGCCGGAATACATTCTTGCGGAGTTGATCTCCGGTGGTAGCGCTCCGAAATCCATTGCCATACTCCTGCCTAACCCGTTGCGATTGCGTTCGCGGTCTCGGTGACCGCATAGGAACTAGCACTGCTCGTCAAAGTGCTGACAAACATCTGGTGAATCACGGCTGCTTGAGCGCTGACCGCCTGATACATCTGGGCATGTGCGGCGAATTGTGTTGCCGTCAGCGCCGAGATCTCAGCGGCCGCCGCCGGGACCACGCCCGTCGTCGGCGCCGCCGCAGCCGTGTTTTCGGCGGTCATCGTCGAGCCGATGCGCTGCAAGTTGCCGGCCGTTGCCGCCAACATTTCGGGTTGTGTTGTCACAAAAGACATGTGGTTCTCCTCACGGGTGAAAGCGGGTCAGCACTTGGTAACGCAGTCACTCCGCGGGCGGCGGAATCACGATGATGGTGGCGTTGGCGGGGGCGGCGGCATTGTCGGCAACCACGCCCCCGGTGACGCGCGCAGCGGTCCCGCTGACAGAGCGCCCGGCGCTTCCGGCGAGCGCGCGTCCGGCCAGACTCGACAGCGCCATTGGCCCGAACAAGCCGTCGGTGTTCTGCGCGGCGATCGTCGGGGCGGCGCTCAAGGCACCGCCTGGTAGCACCGCCGCGGCCGTCCTGACCGCCGGAGCCGCCGAGGCCCAACTCGTCGGTACCGACAGCCCCCCGACCAGGTTGGCCCGGCCCACCGCTCCCGATACGGCACCCTTGCCTAAGCCCCCCGGTCCAAGCCCAGGCGTCACCGAACTCACCTCGCCGACCAAGGGCGCCAATGCTCCGGTGACGGGTTTGGCCGGGCCAAGCAAAGAGCCGATAGCGGCCCCGTTCTGGCCCAGTTTCAGGATCTGTCCCGATGTGAGCCACCAGCCGCCGGGGATGGTCGCCATGCCGACCGGGGAGTATGCGCCGGTGAGGGTCTCCATCAATCTGGCAATACCGGACAGCCCCGACCCCATGCCCGAGGGCAATGACGTCGCCGCCGAAGTCGACGTGCCGGTCGTTGCGAGGCCGTGCAGCATGTTCGGCACTGTCGAGATCAGCTGTGACAGCTGCGTCTGCGCACTGGAGCCTGCAGAGGCGCCGCTCGCTTGCTGGACCGCCGCCGATTGGGCCGCCACCCCGCTTTCGTTGGTGGTCTTCGGCGGCGCAGTGAACGCGGTGAGATGGGTGGCAGCCGCCGACGAGGCGGCGTAGGTGAACATCGCCGCGGCGTCTTGGGCCCACATCTCGGCGTAGTGGGCTTCGGTGGCGGCAATCGCCGGGGTGTTCTGGCCCAGGATGTTTGACGCCACCAGCGACATCAGTAAGGCCCGGTTGGCCGCGATAACCGGCGGCGGCACCGTTGCCGCGAATGCGGTCTCATAGGCGACCGCTGCCGCGCGCGCCTGGGTGGCCGTCTGCTCGGCTTGCGCGGCAGTGGTCGACATCCAGGCCGCATACGGTGCGGCAGCGGCCACCATCGACGCCGACGAGGGCCCCCGCCAGCCACTAGTCAGGTCTGCAATTGCCGACCGGTAAGCCGTCGCTGTGGAGTGCAGTTCGGTGGCTAACCCATCCCAGGCCGTCGCGGCGGCCAGCATCGGTCCTGGGCCCGGTCCGGAATACATTCTGGCAGAGTTGACTTCCGGTGGAAGCATCGCAAAATCCATGTTGTTTCCTTTAATTCAGATCGATGTCTCGTCGCTGGGTCTTCGCGGCGATAACCTCGGGATACGTCGATGGCCTGAACGGAGTCGTCGTAGGGTCGCCGGTGACCGCCGAATGCATTCGCTGAGGGCTTCGGTGGTCAGTTAGCATTCCCCGATGTAGCAGAGCGGAACCAGAAGCACCGTTACGTGACTCCGTTGCACGCAAACGGATTCGCCTAGACAGCTACCCTGACGCCAAGGTGCTGACACCACCGACTGTGACGCTCGTAACCGCAATTCGATTGGGCCAGAAGAGAACACCATGCATTGTCGGCAGCGCTCCCCTTGATCTCGTAGGGGTGACGCTCTACGGAAATCGACGCAGGTTGGGTCGCGGGCCATAGTCCAATGGCAAAACGACCTGATGCCGACTAATCAGCAACGGGAGACGCAAAACTGTTTCAGAAGTTCTCGACCAATAACGGATGTGGCGAGCGCATGAGAGTTGGCTTCATCTAGCCGCACACTTGACGTGGATGGGCCGGCCGGCAACGACGACCAGTGCACCCCTGACACCTCAGAATACCGCGCCGATAGCCGACCACGGTGTAGTGACACGGCCGCGAACGTCTTGTGGAACACAGCTGGCGGACCAACGTCGGGTTGCGGTTCGTCGGTACCAGCGGCGGCTTCAGGGCTCGCGGCGAGTAATAGCGCATGCGCTGGGTGGTCTGCAGGAGGCTCGGATTGCGTTAGTACCGCGCGCACCGCGCTGGATCCGATGACGCTCGCGCACAAACACATCACGGCAGCGATGGCAATAGCCCATCGCGTACGCCGCGGTCTGCGTCCGGCGCGGAAGCTCATAGTTCGCCTAACGTAGCAGCGGTGCAGGGTTGTCGCATTCGCTGAACATCCACTCATAGAAAGTGCATATGTAGCATATATTCTCGTCAACTTGAGGATGTCTGCACTTGCGGCGCGCGTACAACCGCTGAGGATTGCCCCGCCGAATAGACTCAAAAGCACTGGGGCTGAAGCCGAATCCACGCCAAGAGCGTCGCGACCAGCTATGGCGAGGCACGCGGGGCATACGTGGGCCGGATGAACTTCAGCGAATTAGGCAGGTTCTGAATGCGATTGGCGTTCAGGTGAGCCGATCGGCGTCTGCTCCACTGCCGCCAATGTTAACTTCGGTTTGCCGTCTGCTCACAGGGGTGCTCGTGCTACCGCGTGTGTGCGCTGCCCGGCGACAACAACCGCGGTGGCCAACCCGTGAATCAAGAATCTCCGCTAAACGAAGCAGTCCGGGCTCGGCGGGTTTATCGGTTCTCCCGGCGGCGGCCGAGCGGCAGCAGTCGGTGGTCGCGGGTGAATATCCGACGCACCAGCCCGAGCGCCACCACCACAGTGGTGACCGCGACCGATCCCAGGATCAGAAACATCACGACCGCCTGCACAAGTACCGCCTCTACCGGGGATACCCCGGCCAGGATGAGCCCGGTCATCGCGCCCGGCAAGAAAACCAGGCCGGTGGCCTTGGTGGTTTCGATCTGCGGAGTCAGCGCCGACCGCAACGCCGTTCGCAGGTAGGGGGCGGCAGCTTGCCGGTAGGGCTGAGCGAGAGCCAGTCGGGCTTCAACCTCGTCGCGCTTGTCGCGCAACTCGTCGACCAAACGGCGGGCCACCAGCACCGTGGCCGTCATCGAGTTGCCGATCATCATGCCCGCGATCGGGACCAGGGTCCGGGGCTCCAGGGGAAACACCCGCAACCCGAATATCACGCCGAGCGTGACGACCGCCGCGGTGGCGAAGGCGGCGATCGCCAGCGGCCCCAGGCGGGGGACCTCCGGCGCGCGCCTGCGGGCGACATCACCGGCATACGCGACCATGCCCGCCGTCCACGCCCACGACCACCACATCGACCGGCCCGGCTCGAAAAGCAAGACCAATACGCCACCCACCAGCAGCAGCTGCACCAGCGCGCGCACCGCCGCCCACAGCACCTGGCGTTCCAAATCCAGCCGCTGCCATAGCGAGATCGCCGCCGCGAATCCCACCAACGCCAGCGATATCGCCAGCCCTACCCATCCGACCTCGCCGTTCATCGCGTCACCTCCCCGCTGCCGGTCCGGCTCCGGTGCAGCGGCCCTGTTCGATGTGCACCACCCAATCGGCGATGCGCTCAACCTGCGCCGAATCGTGGGTGACCCACAGCGCAGGAATTCCGTCCTCGTCGGCCAGCGCGCGCACCGCCTGTTCGATCGCGCGCGCCGCGGTGTTGTCGACGGCCGACGTCGGCTCGTCCAGCAGCAGCACCTGCGGCTGCGCAATCAGCGTGCGGGCCAAGCACATCCGCTGCGCCTCGCCGCCGGAGAGCGCCGTCGCGTCACGATCCAGCCACGACCCCGTCAACGCCACCCGCGCCAGCATGTCGCGCATCTGCGCGTGCGATGCATCCGGGTCGGCGGCCCGCAGGTTGTCGCTGACGGTGCCGGGAAACGGTGTCGGGCGCTGGAAACACATGCCGACTTGGCGCCGCAACCAGAGCGGGTCGGCGTCTTCGACGTCGTTGCCGTAGAACAACACTCGCCCGCTGGTCGGTATCTCCAGCCGATTACACAATCGCAGCATCGTCGACTTGCCCGATCCCGACGGGCCGAACACCACCGTTACCCCCTTCTTCGGGATCTCGGCGGTGAACCCGTCCAGCGCACGTACAGTGTCACGTTCGACCACGACGTCGGCGAAGTCGAACACCGAGTCGGTAGCGGCCACCGCGCTAGCCGACCAGCACCGCGTACCGCGGTTTGATGACGTCGTCAATGATCGCCAACCGCTCGTCGAATGGAATGAAGGCCGACTTCATTGCGTTGATGGTGAACCGT
The DNA here is from genome assembly GCF_059812525.1 of Mycobacterium sp. NGS51. Taxonomy (NCBI): domain Bacteria; kingdom Bacillati; phylum Actinomycetota; class Actinomycetes; order Mycobacteriales; family Mycobacteriaceae; genus Mycobacterium; species Mycobacterium sp. NGS51. Next base: position 7,134 of record NZ_JCALCV010000021.1, on the reverse strand, counting down.
TCGAGGTCAGTCCAACCGTAGCCGAAAGCCTCTACCAGCCGGTGCATTTCGCGGCTCATGAAGGTGTCGCTCATCAGCCGGTTGTCGGTGTTGATCGTCACCCGGAATCTGGCCCGCGCCAACAGGTCAAACGGGTGGTTGGCGATGCTGTCGACCGCGCCGGTCTGCACGTTGGAGCTGGGACACATCTCGAAGGGGATCCGCTTGTCCCGCAGGATCGATGCCAGCCGACCCAACCGGACCCGGCCATCGGGCTCGACATCGATGTCGTCGACGATCCGCACGCCGTGGCCCAGCCGGTCGGCGCCGCAAAACGCGATCGCCTCGTGGATGGATGGCAAACCGAATGCCTCACCGGCATGAATCGTGAAGCGGGCGTTGTGGTTTCGCATGTATTCGAACGCGTCGAGATGCCGCGTGGGCGGGTAGCCGGCCTCCGCGCCGGCGATGTCGAATCCGACGACGCCCTTGTCCCGGAATCGAATCGCCAGCTCGGCGATTTCGCGGGACAGCGCGGCGTGCCGCATGGCGGTGACCAGGCAGCGCACCGTGATAGCGCGCCCCTCGGCTGCGGCCGCCTTCTCGCCGTTGGCGAAGCCTGCCAGCACGGCATCGGTGACTTCGTCGAAGGACAACCCACGGTTGATGTGCAGCTCTGGAGCAAATCGCACTTCGGCGTACACCACCGAGTCGGCAGCCAGGTCTTCCACGCATTCGCAGGCCACCCGATGCAGTGCCTCGGGAGTCTGCATGACCGCGACAGTGTGCGAGAACGGTTCCAGGTAGCGCTCCAGCGAGCCGCTGTGCGACGCGGTGCGAAACCAGGTGGCCAGCTCGTCGACATCGGTGGCCGGCAGATCGTCGTATCCGGTCTGACCGGCGATCTCGAGCACGGTCGCCGGGCGCAGCCCGCCGTCCAGGTGATCGTGCAACAACGCCTTCGGTGCCTGCCGGATCATCTCCAGGCTCAGCGGTGTGGTCATGACCCAATCCGATCGATGATCAGCGGCCGCTGGGCCGGCGGGGTGTCACCGATGCTCCACGCGCCATCCAGCTCGGCCATTGCCGCGTCGAACCGTTCGGGAGTGTCGGTGTAGAGGGTGAACAGCGGCTCACCGGCGGCCACCGGATCTCCGGGGCGGCGGTGGATTCGGATTCCGGCCCCGGGCTGCACCCGCTCGCCCGGCCGGGACCTGCCCGCACCGAGCCGCCATACCGCCAGCCCTACTGCCATTGCCTCAATGTCGCCCATTGTGCCGCCCCGGGGTGCTGTGACGGTCTCGGAACACCTACCGATTGGCAACGGTACCGACAAGTCACCCTGCTGCGCGGCCACTAATGCCCGGAATCGGTCCATCGCGGTGCCGTCGCCCAACGTTTGGGCCGGATCGTGGCCGTCGACGCCGGCGATCTGCAGCATTTCGGCGGCCAGCGCCACCGTCAGCTCCACCACGTCGGGCGGTCCGCCGCCGGCCAGTACCTCAAGGGCTTCGGCCACCTCCAGCGCGTTGCCTGCGGTGTAGCCGAGCGGAGCGTTCATGTCGGTGAGCATGGCGCAGGTGGGTACGCCGTGCGCGTCGCCCAGCCGCACCATGGCACGTGCCAGCTCCTCGGCCTGCGGTCGCGACGTCATGAACGCTCCGGAACCGACCTTGACGTCGAGCACCAGCGCGCCGGCTCCTTCGGCCAGCTTTTTGCTCATCACCGAACTGGCGATCAGTGGCAGCGACTCCACGGTGCCGGTGACGTCACGCAACGCATAGAGTTTCGCGTCGGCGGGCGCCAATCGGCCAGCCGCGAAGATAGCGGCGCCGATGTCGCGGAGTTGTTGGCGGACTTGATGTTTCGTAAGGTCCGCGGTGAAGCCGGCGATCGATTCCAGCTTGTCCAGCGTCCCGCCGGTGTGGCCGAGTCCACGGCCCGAGGCCTGGGGCACTGCGGCACCGCAGGCCGCGACGACGGCTACCAACGGCAACGTGATCTTGTCGCCGACCCCGCCGGTGGAGTGCTTGTCCACCGTGGGTAGCGGCGCGCCGCCGCGGCGCAGATCACCGAAGTCCATCTGATCACCTGAGGCGATCATCGCCGCCGTCCAGCGGGCGGTTTCGCCGGCGTCCATGCCCTGCAAAAGAACCGCCATCAGCAGCGCCGCCATCTGTTCCTCGGCGACACGTCCGCCGGTGTAGGCGTCGATTACCCAGTCGATCGCGGCATCCGACAACCGATTGCCGTCGCGTTTGGTCTTGATGACCGTTGGCGCGTCGAAGCTCACGGGAGGTCACCCGGGCCGAACGCGTCGGGCAACAAGTCACCCAGCCGGCGCGGGCCGTCGGGGTGATCGATCAGCAACTCCGGTCCGCCGTGCTCCAACAGCACCTGCCGGCACCGCCCGCAGGGCATCAAAAGAGAGCCACCCGCTTCGAGGCAGGACAGCGCGAGTAGCCGTCCGCCGCCGCCCGCATGTAGGGCGCACACCACAGCACACTCGGCGCAGAGACCTAGGCCATATGAGACATTCTCCACATTGCAGCCGGTGATCACGCGTCGATCGTCGACCAACGCCGCTGCTCCCACTCGCAGCCCCGAATACGGCGCGTAAGCACCCTGCGCTACCTGAATCGCCGTGTCGCGCAGCAATTCCCAGTCAACAGTGTCGGTCATCATCGCGGCAACGAGCGTGGGGTGCAATACACGGGGCGGGCTCCGATCACTGTTGGTTAACTCACAGCGCCAGCCTAGATCCACCGCCGTCCAAAGCGTCGGCGGCCGCGGAGTGGTTTATCCGGTCCATAAATGGGTTTAGAGTCCACCCGACGGCCCATCAATTCACTGGTGGCCGTCTCAAGCGCGGCGAAGCCGGGCCGCGGCGGGTCGACACGGGATTCCGGAGGCGGTGATGACGACGGCGACATCCTCGACAGTGCCCGAATCGGTACGGCGGGTGCGCCGGACCCTTTACCGCGGTGATCCGGGCATGTGGTCGTGGGTGCTGCACCGCATCACCGGCGCCACGATCTTCTTCTTCCTGTTCGTGCACGTGCTGGACACCGCGCTGGTCCGGGTGGCGCCGCAGACCTACAACGAGGTCATCGAGACCTATAAGACCCCGATCGTGGGCCTGATGGAGCTGGGTCTGGTGGCTGCCGTGCTCTACCACGCGCTCAACGGCATCCGGGTCATTCTGATCGACTTCTGGTGGCAGGGCGCCCGCTATCAGCGGCTGATGCTGTGGGCCATCGCGATTATCTGGTTGCTGGTCATGGTTCCGGCGACGGTGGTGGTCGGCATCCACATGTGGGGGCGGTTCGGATGAGCACACCTGATCTTCAGCTGGGCCGTGGCCAGTTCGCCCCGGTGCGCCAGCGCAGCCAGGACCGCCCCGCCGGCTTGGACAATCCGCGGGCGCCGCGCCGCCGCGCCGGGATGCCCAACTTCGAGAAGTACGCCTGGCTGTTCATGCGGTTTTCCGGCATCGTGCTGGTCTTGCTGGCGCTCGGGCACCTGTTCGTGATGTTGATGTGGGACGACGGCGTCTATCGCATCGACTTCAACTACGTCGCCCAGCGCTGGGCGTCGCCGTTCTGGCAGACCTGGGATCTGTTGTTGTTGTGGCTGGCACAGCTGCACGGCGGCAACGGTCTGCGCACGATCATCGACGACTACACCCGCAAAGATTCCACCCGATTCTGGCTGAACACGCTGCTGGCGCTGTCGATGATCTTCACGCTGGTGCTGGGGACTTACGTGCTGTTGACCTTCGACCCAAACATCTCATGATCCAAGAACATCGATACGACGTGGTGATCGTCGGCGCCGGCGGCGCCGGCATGCGGGCGGCGGTGGAAGCGGGTCCGCGCGTGCGGACTGCCGTGCTGACCAAGCTCTATCCCACCCGCAGCCACACCGGCGCCGCCCAGGGCGGAATGTGCGCGGCGCTGGCCAACGTCGAAGACGACAACTGGGAATGGCACACCTTCGACACCGTCAAGGGCGGCGACTACCTCGCCGACCAGGACGCCGTCGAGATCATGTGCAAAGAAGCCATCGACGCGGTGCTCGACCTCGAGAAGATGGGGATGCCGTTCAACCGCACCCCCGAGGGCCGCATCGACCAACGCCGATTCGGCGGCCACACCCGCGATCACGGCAAGGCCCCGGTGCGCCGGTCCTGCTATGCCGCCGACCGCACCGGCCACATGATCCTGCAGACGCTGTATCAGAACTGCGTCAAGCACGACGTGCAGTTTTTCAACGAGTTCTACGTGCTCGACCTGGCGCTCACCCAAACCCCGAAGGGGCCGGTCACCACCGGGGTCATCGCCTATGAGTTGGCCACCGGCGAGATTCACGTGTTTCACGCCAAGGCCGTTGTGATCGCCACCGGTGGCTCGGGGCGGATGTACAAGACCACCTCGAATGCGCACACCCTGACCGGCGACGGCATCGGCATCGTCTTCCGCAAGGGACTTCCGTTGGAAGACATGGAGTTTCACCAGTTCCACCCGACCGGCCTGGCCGGGCTGGGCATCCTGATCTCCGAAGCCGTACGCGGCGAGGGTGGCCGGCTGCTCAACGGCGAAGGTGAGCGGTTCATGGAGCGCTACGCGCCGACGATCGTCGACCTGGCGCCGCGCGACATCGTCGCCCGCTCGATGGTGCTCGAGGTGCTGGAGGGCCGCGGTGCCGGGCCCAATAAGGACTACGTCTACATCGACGTGCGTCACCTGGGCGAAGACGTGCTGGCAGCCAAGCTGCCCGACATCACCGAATTCGCCCGCACTTATTTGGGTGTGGACCCGGTCAACGAGCTAGTGCCGGTCTATCCGACCTGTCATTACGTGATGGGCGGCATTCCGACCACGGTCACCGGGCAGGTGCTGCGGGACAACACAACTACCGTGCCGGGGCTGTATGCGGCGGGCGAGTGCGCCTGCGTGTCGGTGCACGGCGCCAACCGGCTGGGCACCAATTCGCTGTTGGATATCAACGTCTTTGGGCGCCGGGCCGGGATTGCCGCCGCCAACTACGCGGCCGGCCACGACTTCGTCGAGCTGCCGCCGGAGCCGGCGGCGATGGTCGTCAACTGGGTCGCGAATATCTTGTCCGAGCACGGCAACGAACGTGTTGCCGACATTCGCGGCGCGCTGCAGCAGACGATGGACAACAACGCCGCGGTGTTCCGCACCGAGGAAACGCTGAAGCAGGCGCTCACCGACATCCACGCGTTGAAAGAGCGGTATTCTCGAATCACGGTGCACGACAAGGGGAAGCGATTTAACAGCGACCTGCTGGAAGCCATCGAGCTGGGATTCCTGCTGGAGCTGGCCGAAGTCACCGTGGTGGGCGCGTTGAATCGCAAGGAATCCCGCGGCGGGCACGCCCGCGAGGACTACCCCAACCGCGACGACACCAATTACATGCGCCACACCATGGCCTACAAGCAGGGTAGCGAGCTGCTGTCCGACATCCGGCTGGATTTCAAGCCGGTGGCACAGACCCGCTACGAGCCCAAGGAACGGAAGTACTGATGTCGTCAGACGAGGTTGTCGAGACCCCGGAAGCCGGTGACCCGCCGTTGCCGCCGGTTCCCGACGGCGCGGTGATGGTGACGCTGAAGATCGCCCGGTTCAATCCGGAGAACCCGGACGCTGCTGGCTGGCAGAGCTTCCGGGTGCCGTGCCTGCCCAGTGACCGGCTGCTGAATCTGCTGATCTACGTCAAGAGTTACCTCGACGGCACACTGACGTTCCGGCGCTCCTGCGCGCATGGGGTGTGCGGTTCCGACGCGATGCGGATCAACGGCCACAACCGGCTGGCCTGCAAGGTGCTGATGCGCGACCTGCTGCCCAAAAAGCCGAGCAAGCAATTGACCATCACCATCGAGCCGATCCGGGGGCTGCCCGTCGAGAAGGACTTGGTGGTCGACATGGAGCCGTTCTTCGACGCTTATCGCGCGGTCAAGCCCTACCTGATCACCAGCGGCAACCCGCCGACCCGGGAGCGAATCCAAAGCCAGACCGACCGGGCCCGCTACGACGACACCACCAAGTGCATCCTGTGCGCGGCCTGCACCACCAGCTGCCCGGTGTTTTGGCATGAGGGTTCGTATTTCGGGCCGGCCGCGATCGTCAATGCGCACCGCTTCATCTTCGACAGCCGCGACGAGGCCGCCGCTGAGCGGCTCGACATCCTCAACGAGGTCGACGGGGTGTGGCGCTGCCGCACCACGTTCAACTGCACCGAGGCCTGCCCGCGCGGCATCGAGGTGACCAAGGCCATTCAAGAGGTCAAGCGCGCGCTGATGTTCGCGCGTTAGTTTTTGGCGCGAGCTCGTGGGCTTGCCTCTTGCGCGAGCGTGCGTGTCCCCGGTTATCAACCCGGCGTGTCGCCCGGAAACATGCACGCTCGCTCGCGGTAGAGGTGGCTTTCCTGCCGCGAGCGACCGCCGCTGTCGTTGAGATTGCGCGTAGGGCTGTGATTCCGCGAAACCCACGACCCTGGACGCAATCTCAATAATCACGAGCTGAAAAGACCGACGGTGCGGGCATCGGCGATGGCCGCATCCGCGATCACCCGGGTCGCTTCTGCCGCTGACGTTGTCGGCGCCACCGTCAACGGCTTGCTCACGGCGTACAGCTGGAAGCGATAATGGTGCCCACCGGTGCCGACCGGTGGGCATGGACCGAAACACTCCGACTTACCAGCGGCATTCAGGCTGACCGTCGCTCGCTGAGGCAAGACGTCTTCTCGAATTGCGGTAGTCGCGGGCGGGATGGCGGTGACCACCCAGTGCACATAGCGCCCGGCAGGAGCGTCGGGGTCATCGACCACCAGCGCCAGCGACTCTGTGCCGGTCGGCACGTTCTCCCAACGCAGCGGTGGAGGGACGTTACGACCCTTGCAAGAGAACTCGCTAGGAATGGGCGTCTTGTCGGCGAACGCGGGACTGGTCAGAACGAACTTCCCAGCCGCGGCGGGCGGCGACGACGTCGAGTTCACCGCGGCGCCCCCGCACCCGCTGAGGGTGAGACAAAGCACCGCCAAAGTGGCGATAGCCCGTCTCATAGGCGTGTGTATACGCGTCTTCGGTCAAGGCGTAAAGCTGTCATAGATTCAGCGCGTTGACGTTACTGC
>NZ_JCALCV010000020.1:0-100835 GCF_059812525.1 Mycobacterium sp. NGS51 | reverse complement strand
CGCTGTCGTCGTCAGTCCGTGTCATCGCTGCTTTCCATCTGGTCGACGGTGAAGCGTTGACGAATGTCTTGTTCGCGGTATGCCAGCTGGCCGACCCGGTGCGCAACCACCGGGGCGGTGAGCACGGTGAACGCCCCGGTCAAAACGAGCATCCCGACGTCGTAGTTGCCGCGTAGCCGGATCGCGGCTCCGGCCAGCACCAGCAGCAGGCCCAGCACCTGCGGTTTGGTTGCCGAATGCATGCGTGACAACGTGTCGCCGAAGCGGACGACGCCGATGGCCGCGGTCAGCGCCAGCGCGGATCCGCCCAGCACCAGCACCCCGGAGATGATGTCGAGGATGTTCATCGCGGTCCTTTGTCGGGGACCCGGAAGCGGGCCACACTGACCGATCCGACGAAGCTGATCAGCGCCAGCGCCGCCAGGCTGTAGGTCACGGTGCTGTCGAGGGTGAACGCCGCCCAGGTGCCGATGGCGCACATCGTCACCGCGATCAGCGTGTCCAATGCGACCAGCCGGTCCAGCGTGCTCGGACCGGCCAGCAGGCGAAACATCGTGATGGCGGCCGCGGCGCTCAGCAGTATCCCGGCGATCAGCCAGACCGTATTCATGTGGAAACTCCCTCGACGGGCCGCCAATCGTCGTCGCGCTCGTAGGCGGCCATCAGCAGCCGCTCAACCTCGGCGACCTGGCGGTAGAAGCGGCCGATCGAGCGGTCTGAACCGACGTCGACCACATGGCAATAGAACACTCGTCGCACCTGGTCGATCTCCAGCACGATCGATCCCGGGATCATCGTCAAGATGTTGACGGCCAGCACCAGCACCAGGTCGGATTTGATCGACACCTGCGCTCGCAACACACCGGCCGGCGGCGGCGGGCCGGGTTTGATGGCCAGCCACGAGACCTGAACGCTGGACACCACCAGATACCACGCGACCCGGATAAGCAGTCGCAGCACCGACAGTGGGTGCACCCGGCCCTGCACGGGCACCGGTGGCATCGGCAGTAGCCACGTAATCGTCAGCGCGACAACCACTCCGCTCAGCGCGTTGGCCGCCGAGTAGGTTCCCCACAGCAACACCCACACGCCGGTCAGGGCGAGCAGGGTGCTGATTCGCAGAGCGGCGGCCCGCCTCATCGCACCGCCCCTAACACCGCAGAGATGTAGTGGCCGCGGTCGAGCACCTCGGCGGCGGCCCGGTCGCTGTAGGCGAAAAGCGGTCCGGCGAACACCGTCAACGCCACACCGACAGCGATGAGCGCGACGGTCGCCGCGATCATGCTGATCGGCATCCGGCCGACGTCGTCGCGATCCTCGAATGCGATGTCTTCGGTATCCTCGAGCAATACCGCCGCGCGCGCCGCCACCAGCTCACCGTCGGGAGCATCGACGCGAGGGCGCCAAAACGCTTTGGTCCATACCCGCGACACCACATACAACGTCAGCAGGCTGGTCACCACCCCACCGGCGACCAGCACCCAAGCCAGCACCGATCCGTCGACCGTGCCGGCCCGCAACAGGGCCACCTTTCCGATGAATCCTGAAAACGGCGGTATACCACCAAGATTCAGCGCAGGGAGGAGAAAGATGAAGGCCAGCAACGGGTTTGCGGCCAGGCCACCGAGCCGCTGCAAGCTCGACGCGCCGCCTTGGCGTTCGATCAGGCCCGTCGCCAGGAACAGCGTGGTCTGCACGACGATGTGGTGCGCCACGTAGTAGATGGCACCGGACATGCCGGCCTGACTGGACAGCGCCACCCCGAACACCATGTAGCCGATGTGGCTGACCAGCGTGAAGGACAGCAGACGTTTGATGTCGCTTTGCGCGATGGCGCCGAGAATGCCGACCAGCATGGTCAACAACGCGGCCACCAGCAACAGGTGGTTCAGCCCGGCGTCGGGGAACAACAGCGAATGGGCCCGGATGATCGCATAGATACCCACCTTGGTCAGAATCCCGGCGAACACCGCGGTGACCGGTGCCGGCGCGGTGGGGTAGGAGTCCGGCAGCCACGCCGACAGTGGAAAAACCGCGGCTTTGATGCCGAAGGCGATGAGCAGCACCGCGAACATCGCGCTGCGGGTGCCCGCGCTGAGGCTGCCGATCCGCACTGCCAGCTCGGCCATGTTCAGCGTGCCGGTCGCGGCGTAGATCAGCGCGATTCCGAGCAGGAATATCAGCGACGAGACCAGCGACACCATCACATAGCCGATGCCGGCTCGTATCCGAGCGGCGCTGGCGCCGATGGTCAGCAGCACATAGCTGGCGCTCAACAGCACTTCGAACCCGACGAACAGGTTGAATAGGTCACCGGCCAGAAACGCCATACACACACCGGACGCCAGCGCGAGGTAGGTGGGCAGAAAGATCGACACGGGCTGGCGGTCTCCGCCGTCGCGGATACCTTGACCGATTGCGTACAGCACCACGGTCAGCAACACGATCGACGAGACCACCAGCATCAGCGCCGAGAGCCGGTCGACGACGAGCGTGATGCCCAGCGGGCCCAACGCGGTCGGTCCCCAACCGCCGACATGCAGTGCCAACGTGCCGTCCCGGTCGGTCAGGTACAGCAGCGCCGCGCAGATCACCACGATCATCGAGAGGGCGGCCAAGGTGACCGCGCGCTGCAGTCGTGGCCGTCGGCCCGCGACCAGCGTCACGGCCGCGCCGATGGTGGGCACCAGCACCGGAAGCGGAACAAGGTTGGCTGCCAACGTCATCGCGACCCCTGGTGGCCCGGCAGCGCGTCGAGCTCGTCGGGTTCGTCGGTGTCGGGGTAGGGCTCCGACGGGTCGGCGTCGACGTCGGCGGCTTCCTCGTCCGATAGCTGCGCGACGCGGGTGTCCTCGGGGTCTTTGCCGACGGCCTCGGCGGCGGTCAGTCGGTAGGAGCGGTAGGCCAGCGCCAGCACGAAGGCCGCCACGCCCATCGTGATCACGATCGCGGTCAGCACCATGGCCTGCGCCAGCGGGTCGGCGGCGGACTTGTCCGGGGTGTCGTGACCGTAGATCGGCGAATCGCCGGGCGGGCCGCTGACATTGACGATGAGCAGGTTGACGGCATTGCTGATCAGCAGCAGGCCCAGCAACATCCGGGTCAGCGTGCGTTCCAGCAGCAGATAGACCCCGCAGCTGGTGAGGCCGCCGATCGCGAGTAATGGAATCAGGTCGACGGTCATGGTGTCCGCCCCGCCGATGCCGGATTGGTCAGGTCTTCGCCGACCCGGACGCCGAGGCTGCGTAGCACGTCGAGCACCAGACCGACCACGATCAAATACACGCCGAGGTCGAAGAACACCGTGGTGACGAACTTGACGTGGCCCAACACCGGAATGTCGAAGGCCACCATCGCCGACGACAGCGCCGGCGCGCCGAGCAGCAGGGATGCGATCGCGGTGCCCGCCGACAGGCCGAGCCCGACCCCGAGGATCTTGCCGGCGTCCAGCGGCAGTGTCTCGCCCAGTTCGTAGGGCCCACCGGCCAGATAACGCAACACCAGCGCCAGCCCCGCGGTCAGGCCGCCGGCAAAGCCGCCGCCGGGATGGTTGTGGCCGGTGAAAAAGAAATACACCGACACCACCATGATCAGCGGGAAGATGATCCGGGTGGTGACCTCCAGAACCAGCGAGCGGTAACGCGGGTCGCGGTATTCGCTGCCGCGCAGCCAGGTGGTGTCGCTGATCGCCGGGCTGTAGGGGGTGGCGGGAAGGGGCCCGATGTCGGGTTGACCGTTTTGCGGGATTCGCGGGGCCGAGCCGAACCGGCGGTGCCGGAACACCAGCGACGCCACACCGGTCGCCGCAACCAGCAGCACCGAGATTTCGCCGAGGGTGTCCCAGGCCCGGATGTCGACCAGCAGGACGTTGACGGTATTGGCGCCGTGACCGCGCAGATAGGCCGCGTCGGGCAGCAGGCTTGCGATCGAGGTCCCGCTGCGAGCCGCGATGGCGAACATCGCCAGCACGGTCACGGCGGCGCCGACGGCCACGGCCAGCGCCGCGCGAGGCAGCCGCCGGTGCGTGATGTCGTCGACGTCGGCCGGCAGGGTCCGTAGTACCAGCACGAAGACGACCAGCGTCACGGTCTCCACCAGGAACTGCGTCAGCGCCAAGTCGGGCGCGCCGTGGAACGCGAACACCGCACCACAGGCGTAGCCGGTGACGCCGACCGTCAGCACGGCGGCCAGCCGGTTGCGCATCACCGTCGCGCCCAGCGCGCCGGCCAGCAGCAAGCCGGCCAGCATCCCTTGCAGCGGAGAATCCCACAGCCGCAACGACAATCGGTCCCGGGTCCCCAGTGCCAGCGCTGCCGTCGGGACCAGCACCAGCGTCGTCAGAATCACCGACTGGGTGGCCGGGATCGAGCCGCGCTGAGTCCCGCCGGTCAACCGCACCGACACCACGTCGAGGCCGCGGACGACCGCGTCGTAAACGCGGTCGGCGTTACCCAGCGGCAGCCACACCAGCCGCGCGCGCCGCAACCAGGCCCGCCCGAAGAAGGCCGCCGCACCCAGGGCCACCACCAGCGCCGAGAGCAGCAGCGGCAGACCCAGCCCGTGCCACAGCGCCAGCCGGTAGCCGCCGTCGGCGTAATCGTTCAGCAGTCGCCCCAGCGGTGCGGGAGCCAGGCCCAGCAGCAGACCGGCGGCGGCCAGGACCGCCGGCGCGATCAGGAACGTGGCGGTGGGTCGGTGCAGAGCTGCGACCGGGGCGCTCGGGGCGTCGCGGCTCTTGCGCGCAAACGCGCCCCAGAGGAACCGCAGGCTGTAGATCATCGTGAACACTGACCCGACCGCGACCGCGCCCAGCACGTATGGCGCGGCCGTCCCCAGCGACGAACTGTCCGCCAGCGCCGCAAATCCGGCTTCTTTGGCCACGAAACCCAGAAACGGCGGCAGCGCCGCCATGCTGGCGGTGGCCGCGGCGGCGATCACCAGCAACGACGGACAGCGATTCCCCAGCCAAGCCAGCCGGCGCACGTCCCGGGTGCCGGTGGCGTGGTCGATGATCCCCACCACCATGAACAGCGTGGCCTTGAATATCGCGTGCGCGCACAACACGGCCAGGCCGGCCAGCATCAGATCGCGGTCGCCGCTGCCGACCAACACGGTGATCTGTCCGAGCTGGCTGACCGTTCCGAACGCCAGGATCAGCTTCAAGTCGTATTCGCGGACCGCGCGCCAGCCGGCCAGCAACATGGTGACCGTCCCGAGGATCACCACGGTGGGGCGCCAGCCTGGTGAGTCCGCGAATCCGGGGGTCATCCGGGCGACCAGATACACCCCGGCTTTGACCATGGCGGCGGCGTGCAGATAGGCGCTGACCGGAGTGGGGGCCGCCATCGCGCCGGGTAGCCAGAAGTGCAGCGGCACGATCGCCGATTTGCTCAGTCCGCCGACCAGAATCAGTAACACCGCGACGGCGACCGCGGTGCCCGACGGGGGATTGGCTATCACGTCCGACAGCAGATAGCTGCCGGCGGCCTGGCCCAGAATGATGATCCCCGCCAGCATCGCCAATCCGCCGGCCGTGGTCACCAGCAGGGCTTGGCTGGCGCCGCGGCGGCTGTTCAGACGGTCGGCGTAGTGCCCGATGAGCAGGAACGACAACACCGTCGTCAGCTCCCACAAGACGTAGAGCATCAGCATGTTGTCGGCCACCACCAGGCCGAACATGGTGCCGGCGAACGCGACCAGCTCGGCGGCAAAGCTGGGCAACCGGTTCTCAAGATGTCCGTCGTGGTGGCGGAAGTAGTCGGCGCAATAGACCAGCACCAGCGCGCCGACGCCCAAGACCAGGGCGCTCAAGATCGCGGCGAGCGGGTCGAACCGCAGCGCGACGTTCAGGGACAGCTCGGGCACCCAGTTGAACTGCACTGTGTGGTCGGTGTCGCTGGGCCAGTTCAGCACCACCCAGCTCAGCGACCCCAGCGGCACCAGCGCGAGCGGATAGAACGCCCACCGGCCGTATCTGCGCACCAGCAGCGGCGCCAACGCAGCGGCAGCCGCGTGGGCAAGCAGGATGGCGAGCATGGCACTCCGGTGTCGGGGTGTCGTTGAGCCCCCGCGCAAGAGGGCAAAGCGGGGCGTCACCCTGTAGGGCAATATCGCCTGGCAGTCTACCGATGAATCCGGTATCGCGCGACGTCAGCTAACACCTGTTTCGTTGCTACGCCAACGGAACAGCAAGCGTCGCAGGCAGTTTCACGACTTCATCGAATTACTCGGACGGCACCCGGTTGCAGCGGTGACCGTTCGTGCAGTAGAAGTCTTTATCGGGCGAAGTGATGAGCCGTCAAACCGATTGTCCGGGTGAGTTATCGAGATGCAGGTACATCTTCAAGTCGACGGATCGCCGGTCCGTGCGCGGGCAAACGCGGCAGAGATCGCCGCGGCCGGCGCCGACGGCCTGTTCACCTTCGAGGGCCCGCACGACGTGTTCTTTCCATTGGTCGCCGCGGCCGACGCGACCAGCCTGGAGCTGATGACGAACGTCGCGATCGCCGGGCCCCGCAGTCCGCTGCATCTGGCGCACGCCGCTTACGATCTGCAGGTCTACAGCGGCGGCCGGTTCCGGCTCGGACTGGGTTCGCAGATCAGGCCGCATATCGAAAAGCGTTACGGCAGTCGGTGGGAGCGGCCGGCCGCGCGAACCGGCGAGGCCATCGCCGCAATCAAGGCGATATTCGCCGCGTGGGAAGGGCAGTGTCGCCTGAATTTTCGCGGTGAATTCTTTACGCACACCTTGATGCCGCCCAATTTCAACCCTGGGCCCAATCCATTCGGACCGCCTCCGGTGCTGATGGGCGCACTGGGTCCGGTGATGACGCGCACGGCGGCGGAAGTCGCCGACGGCCTGCTCGTCATGCCGTTCAACAGTGCCCGCCACTTCGCCGAACGCACGATCCCCGCCGTGGAAACGGGGCTGCAGCGTGCACAACGGCCGTCCGGAGAGTTTGCGATCATCGCTCAGGTGATGGTTGCCGTTGGCCGTGACGACGCTGATCTGGCAGCCGCGATTGACGGGGTGGCATCCCTGATCGCGTTCTACGGCTCGACTCCGGCCTATCTGCCCGTGCTTGAGACCGAGGGGTGGGCGGATGCCCAGCCGGAGCTCAACGCGCTGTCCAAACAGGGCCGCTTCACCGAGATGCGCAATCTGGTCACCGAAGCGATGGTGGCGCGGATCGGGATCGTGGGAACTCCCGAGCAGTGTGCGCAGCAGATCGCCGCGCGGTTCGGCGAGCACGCCGCCGAGGTGTGCTGTTATTTCCCCGGTTACACGCCGCGCAGCGCCGATGTTGCCGACTTTATCGACGCCCTGCACTGGATCCCTGTCCTGCGATGAGCGGCTTGGGGCACAGCGTGTTTCGCGTTGCTTAGGAGGCTGACCACTGCGCGGTGGCGTCTTTACGGGCGCTGCGCTCCATCAGTCGCGGTGCGAGCATTCGATGCAATGGGCCGACCAAAGCCCACACCGTGCGGGCCGCGATTTTGCGCCGATAGTGCAGACGTGTGGTGAGCACGGCGCGTCGGCCACGCCGCAGCGTCAGTTCGCCGTGCATGAGCGGTCCGTCCGTCGCCAGCACGATCTCGTCGTGCTCCGAATGCATGATCGTCCAGCCGATTGCGTGCCCAGGCGAGGCGGGCGGACCCAGGGAAAACCGCAGGATGTGGCGGTGGATCCAGAAGACCAGCCGTCCCAGCACAACCGGTGTGCCCAGCGCGTCGCGAAAAGCTTGTTCGGCAGTGCGCACGTCGCCGTGACCGATTGGAGCTTCGAACGTGTCCGTGTAATCGGCCGCGGTTTCCACGAGCTGCCCCGGCGCGGCAATCACCGCTGCCGCAACGCGTTTGAGCATCCAGCGCACCACGACGCGATGCGCGCCGCTGCCGATGACCAGCGCGCGATAGATCGTGCCGTGCAGACCCGGAAATGCCGCCCACGTCTGTGAGCGCACCCGAGTGCGCTGCGGGCCTTCGGAGTCCAATTCGAACACCCACCGATAGACCGCGAACGGGTGCCGGCCTTTCAACACCAGGCGTACCGGCGGCGTCGCTTCACCGAGGACAAAGCCCACCGGGACCGTCGAGGGGTCGTTCGGGTCAGTGCAGACCACTCGAAGCAGCGCCGACCACGTGTCTGCCGCCGGCGCGTCGATCGATATGGCATGCTCGTCGATATAGGGTAATCGTTTCATATAGAAGGAATGTACTAGATCGTGGCGCCGCCGCGGAAGCATGAAACCGATGTGATCCTCGACGCAACGCGTTCGCTGGTGTTGGTGGATGGTCCGCGGGCGGCCAGTGTCGCGGCGATCGCGAAGGCGAGCGGCGCGCCGGCCGGGACGTTGTATCACCGCTTCGGTAACCGCAACGGCATCCTGACCGCCGCCTGGCTGCGTGCGCTCGAACGTTTCCAGGCGCGGGCGATCGCCGCCGCCGGCGACAGCCCCCTCGAGACCGCCGTCGCGATGGCCGTGGCGGCGATCGACTTCATGCGCGAGCACCCCGAGGATGCCCGGCTACTGCTGACCATCCGGCCGGGCGATCTGCTCGACGGCGAGCCCGACGCCGCGTTTCAGCAGGTCCTCAGCGCCCGGAACGCGCCGCTGCTGGAACGGCTGCACGCCTTGGCCGGCGAGCTGTACGGCAGCAGCGATCCGCGCTGCGTCGATGCCGTCGCCAGAGCCGTCGTTGACCTGCCCTATGCCGTTGTCCGGCGGCACGCGCACGACAAGCTGATCCCGGACTGGTTGGAGGAGGATGTCGCCGCGGCCGTGCGCGCGTTGCTGACGAGCTATCGGGTCTCGGCATAAGCGCGCAGGGCAGCCACCTGCCCGGGATCCAGCGAGGGCCGGATGGTTTCGCGTGCCGCGGCGATATCGGCGGCGGTGATGTCGGCGGCATCGATGTTGCGCCGCATCGCGGCCAGCGCGGCTTCGCGCAACAGCGCCGCACAGTCCGCGGCGCTGTAGCCGTCCAAATCGGCTGCCAGCACGGCCAAGTCGACATCGGTGTGCAGCGGAATCGACTTGCCGGCGGTGCGCAGGATGTCGTGGCGGGCTGCGGCGTCGGGCGGTTTGACGAACACCAGCTTTTCCAACCGGCCCGGCCGTAGCAGCGCGGCGTCGATCAGATCGGGCCGGTTGGTGGCGCCGACTACCACGACGTCGCGCAGCGGCTCGATGCCGTCGAGCTCGGTGAGCAGCGCGGCCACGACTTTGTCGCTCACGCCGGAGTCGAAGCTCTGCCCGCGCCGCGGCGCCAGCGCGTCGAGCTCGTCGAGGAACACCAACGACGGCGCCGAATCGCGTGCGCGGCGGAACAACTCGCGGACCGCCTTCTCCGAGGAGCCCACCCATTTGTCCATCAACTCCGAGCCCTTGACCGCGTGCACGCTCAGTTGACCGGTGCTGGCGAGCGCGCGGACCAGAAACGTCTTGCCGCAGCCGGGCGGGCCGTAGAGCAGCACGCCGTGCGGCGGCTCGACGCCGAGCCGGGCGAAAGTGTCGGGATGTTGCAGCGGCCAGAGCACCGCTTCGGTGAGCGCCTGTTTGGTGGCCGCCATGTCGCCGACGTCGTCGAGGGTCACGTCACCGGGCGACGGCTGGCCTCCGGTCGACCGGGACAGCGGCCGGATGACGGTCAGCGCGCCGAGCAGGTCGTCGTGAGTCAGCTGCGGCGGCCGGCTATCGGTGCTGGCGCGGGAGGCGGCACGCAATGCCGCCTCGCGCACCAGCGCGGCCAAATCGGCGACGACGAAACCCGGTGTGCGGCCGGCGATCTCGGCGAGGTCCAGGTCGGCGGCCGGAACACCCTTCAGCAGCCCCGCCAACAGGGAGCTTCGGGTGGCGGCGTCGGGCAGGCTCAATCCCAGTTCGCGGTCGCACAGGTCGGGCCCGCGCAGCCGCGGGTCGAGGTTTTCCGGCACCGCCGAGGTGGCGACGAACGCCACCCCCGCCGTGGCCACCGCCGACCGCAGCTCGGCCAGGATCAGGGTCGCCACCGGTTCGGCGGTCGCGGGCAGCAGCGCGTCGATGTCGGCGATCAGCAGCACGCCGCCGCCATCGCGTATCCCGGCGACCGCGGCGGCAACGGTTTTCCGGCGTTCGTCGGCAATCAGCGCGCCGACCTCGGGACCGTCCAGCTCGACCAGCCGCCGGCCGGCGCACACCGCTCGCACCAGCGTCACTTTCCCGACGCCGGCCGGGCCGGACACCAGAACACCCAGATTGGTTGTGGCGCCCAGAGTTTCGAGTAGGTCCGGCTGATCCAGCGCCAGCTTGAGCCACTCGGTGAGCTTGGCGGCCTGGGCCTGAGAGCCTCTGAGGTCCTCGAGCGCGACCGTCTCCCGGTCGGCGGCTGCGCTGAGCGCTGCCGGCGCGACACCGGCACCCCAGCTCACCAGCGAATTGGGTTGCACGCTGACCGGCCCGGCCGGGTCCACGCCGGTCACCGTGAGCAGCTCGGAGGTCCAGCTGATGCCGACCGCCGACGCCAGCGCCCGGCTGGCCTCGGTCGTCGAGGTGCCCGGCCCCAGATCGCGGGGCAGCAGCGATACGGCGTCGCCGACGGTGACCACCTTGCCGAGCAGAGCCTGCCGCAACGTGGCCGGTGGAACCGACTGGGTGGCGACCGCCGAACCGCTCAGCGTCACCGAGCGGGCGCCGCACACGGCGGCCGGGCTGATGATGACGGCGCTGTCCTCGCGCAACCCGGCGTTGGACAACGTCACATCGTCGAGCAGCGCGGCGAACGCCGGGATGTCGGCGACCGTTACGGCGACCACTGCCGCGGTGGTCCGCGAGCCGGTCAGCGACACCGCATCCCACTCCCGAATTCCCAGGGCCGCAATGGCTTCCGGGTGCAGGCGCACCACACCGCGACGCGAGTCGACCGCCGACGTGTTCAGCCGCGCGGTCAGGGTCAGCTGCCGGCCACCCCTGGGCGGCGGTGTCATGGCGTCCGGCCGGGCTTACGCAAACCCAGCCGCGCCATCGACCGCCGGTTGGGTTGCGCCCGGCGGATGGCGCGGCGCACGGCGCGCCGCTGCTTGGGCTCATGCTCCCAGGCCTCGGGATGCTCGGCCAACCAGCGATGGCTGCGCACCGAGAACGGGATGTGGAGCAGGTAGGCCGCGATGGCGACCATGACCAGGATGTAGGGGAACAGGAACGCGGCCGCGGCGACGATCGCCAACGCCGCCAACAGCACCGCCGCCAAATTCGGCGGCACCGACACGGCGTGCATTTTTTTCATCGGCAGCCTGCTGACGACCAGGATCGAGCAGCCCGCGATCCAGGCGCAGACGAACCACGGCGTCGTCCACCAGCCGTCGCCGAACTGCAATTTGGCGGCCAGCGGGCCCAGCGTCGCGATGGCCCCGGCCGGGGCGGGCATCCCGACGAAGAACTCGCGCGTGTATGCCGGCAGGGTGGCGTCGTCGAGCAGCGCATTGAACCGGGCCAGCCGCAACACGATGCACACCGCGTAAAGCAGCACCACCACCCAGCCCGCCGGCAACGCCGCCAGCAACGACACGTAGACCACCACCGCGGGCGCCACCCCGAAGTTCACCGCGTCGGCCAGCGAATCGATCTCCTCGCCCATCCGTGACTCGGCGTCCAGGATGCGGGCCACCCGCCCGTCCAGCCCGTCGAGGATGGCGGCGGCGGCGATCAGCGCCATCGCGATGTGCGGCTGGGCCTCCAACGCGAACTTGATCGAGGTGAGCCCGGCGCAGATCGCCAGCACACTCATCGAGCTGGGCAGGATGCGCAGGTTGACTGCTCGGCGGGTCCGGGGTCTGGTGATCATGACAGTTGGGCCAGCACCGTTTCGCCGGCCAGCGTGCGCTGCCCGACCAGGACCGAGGGTTCGGTCCCGGCGGGAAGATAGGTGTCCAGCCGGGAGCCGAACCGGATCAGGCCGTAGGTGTCGCCGATCGACAGCTTGTCGCCGGCGCGCGCGTCGCAGACGATGCGCCGAGCTAGCAGTCCCGCGATCTGTACGACGACGATCTCGGCGCCGTCGGCGGTGCGGATCCGCATGCTGATGCGTTCGTTGTCTTCGCTGGCCGCGGCCAGGTCGGCCGAGCCGAACCGGCCGGGCCGGTGGTGCACGGCGAGCACCTCGCCGCTGACCGGGGACCGTTGCACGTGCGCATCCAGTAGCGACAGGAAGATGCTGATCCGCGGCAGCGGGGTGTCGGGCAGGCCGAGTTCGGCGGGCGGCGCCGCCGTGTCCACCAAGCACACCAGGCCGTCGGCGGGTGCGACGACGACACCCGGGCGGCTGGGCGGTACCCGCGGCGGGTGGCGGAAGAACCCCGCGCAGGCGCCCGCGGTCAGCAGACCGGCCCGGCGCAACCATCGGTGGTTGCGGCCGGCCAGGGCAAGGCCCAGGCCGGCGGAGATGAACGGCAGCCCGGCCGGATGTACCGGCGGAACGGTCGAGCGCAGCAGCGCTACCAGGCGTTGTGGGCCGGAGAGACCGGCGGGGCGGGGGCGTCGTGCCACCCGGTCATCTTACGGAGCGGCGTGGGCGCTCAGCGCAGGTCCCAGATCCGTAGCTCCGATCCGGCCGGGAGCTGCTCGACGTCCTCGGAAATGTCGAGTAGGCAGTTCGCCGACGCGAACCAGCGCAGATGGTGTGACGCCGGCGGGCCCCAGCTGGTGACGGTGCCGGCGTCGGGGTCGAACACTCCGCGCCGGAACTGGCGCTTACCGGGAGGCGACCGCAGCGCTTCGGTGAGCACCGCCGAACGTCGCGGCCGGTGCGCATCGGGCAGGCCCATCGCGGTGCGCAGCGCGGGGCGGATGAACACCTCGAAGGACACCAGCGCGCTGACCGGATTGCCGGGCAGCGTGATGATGGGCGTGCGCGCCACCCGGCCGGTGCCCTGCGGCATGCCGGGCTGCATGGCCACCTTGACGAAGTCCACGCCTTGATCGCCGTCGCGGCCGAACGCGTCTTTGACCACTTCGTAGGCGCCTGCGCTGACGCCGCCGCTGGTGATGATCAGATCCGCCTCGGCGGCGTAGCGGTCCAGCACCGCGGCGAACTGCGCGACATCGTCGCTGACGGCCGGCGTGGCGACGACGTCGGCGCCGGCGTCGCGGACCGCCGCGGCCAGCATGATCGAGTTGGATTCGTAGATCTGGCCCGGCTGCAGCGGCGTGCCCGGCGACACCAGCTCCGACCCGGTGGAAATCACCAGCACCCGCTGCCGCGGTATCACCGGCAGTTCGTGCAGGCCCAGCGCTGCGGCCAACCCCACCGCCGCCGGGGTGACCACCTGCCCGGCCCGTAACACCGTGGTACCCGTGGCGACGTCCTCGCCGGCGCGGCGGATGTGGCGCCCCTCGTCGGCGGCCTCGCGGATCGTCACGACGTCGGTCTGCCCGTCGGTGGCTTCGACCGGCACCACCGCCGTTGCCCCGGCCGGCATCGGCGCGCCGGTCATGATGCGGTGTGCGGTTCCGGCCTCGAGAGTGGGAATGTCGGTGCGGCCGGCCGGAATATCCTCGGCCACCGGCAGTTTTACCGGTTGCTCGGCTGTCGCGTCGGCGATGTCGGCGGCCCGCACCGCATAGCCGTCCATCGCGGAGTTGTCGAACACCGGCAGCGAGACGGTCGCCGCCACGTCGGCGGCCAGCACCAGATGCTCAGCTTCGGCGAGGCCGGCGGTGGCGGCCGGACGCGCGGCGATCAGCTCGTCGACGACACGCTGATGTTCTTCGACCGAACGCATCAGACCGGGAACGTCACGTCGGTGAGTTCCTCGGAGACCGCCCACAGCCGTCGTTGCAGTTCCTCGTCGTGAGACTGCGCGCTGGACGACACCAGCTTCGGGTGGCCGCGCTGCTCGCCCAGGCCGTCGGGGCCGTAGTACTGACCGCCCTCGACGTCGGGGTCGGTGGCCGCCCGCAGCGTCGGCAGCGCGCCCATCGCCGCGCTTTGGAAGATCAGCGGACCCAGCACCGAGGCGACCGGTCTCAGGATGGTCGGGATGTTGCGCGCCAATTCAGTGTTGGAGCCGCCGGGGTGTGCGGCCACCGCGATGGTGTTCTTCTGCTGCTCAGCGAGCCGCCGCTGCAACTCGTAGGTGAACAAAAGGTTGGCCAGCTTGGATTGTCCGTACGCGGCGATCCGGTCGTAGCGGCGTTCCCACTGCAGGTCGTCGAAGTGGATGGCTGCGCGGATCCGGTGGCCCATGCTGCTGACGGTCACCACCCGCGATCCGCGGACGCCCAGCAGCTGGTCGAGCAGTAGCCCGGTCAACGCGAAGTGGCCGAGATGGTTGGTGCCGAACTGCATTTCGAACCCGTCGGCGGTGACCTGTTTGGGTGTCCACATCACGCCGGCGTTGTTGATCAGCAGGTCGATGCGCGGGTAGGCCGAACGCAGCCGGTTGGCCGCGGTGCGGACCGAATCCAGCGAGCTCAGGTCGAGTTCCTGCAACGTGACGTCGGCCGCGGGGTGGGCGGCGACGATGCCGGCCAGCGCGGCGTTGCCCTTCTCGAGGTTGCGTACCGCCAGTACGACGTGCGCGCCGCTCTGGGCCAGCACCGCGGCGGTGTGATAGCCCAGGCCGGTGTTGGCACCGGTGACGATCGCGATCCGGCCACTCTGGTCCGGCACGTCGGCGGCGGTCCATTTGCCTGCTGCGCTCATGGCGCCAAACGATACCTAGGGATGATCGGTTGTGCCCGACGGCATTCTCGGATTAGCCGGAGGTGCCGCGATACCCCGAGCCCACGTTGACCATGTTGCACCAGGCGCCCGTGCCGGCGTTCTTGGGTGCGTTGTTGGTCTTCGAGACGACCGTACGCCCAGCTACCGAAACCCGGCACGTCACCGACCCGGGATCGCCGCCGGGATGAATGCCGCTGAAACTCAGCGAAGGCGCGCTTCCGTTGTAGTCGTATGCCGTTGACCACGGCAAGCCCACGACAGCGGTCTCGGGCTCGTCATCGGCTCCGAAGTACGACACCTGGACACCCTCGGTAAAAGTTCCTGTCAACTCGAACACCATCGGCGTCGACGCGAATGCCGTTGCCGGAGCTGCCAGCAGCAGCCCGCCGCCAAGCCCAACGACAGCGGCCAGCCTCGTCATGCGACCGGTGGCAAATTTCGTTCTCATGCGTCAATTGCAGCACCGTGAGCAGCTCATCGTCAGGCGATCGGCGTATCCGTTACAACTTCCGCGCCGCTTCGATGCGGGTCTTGAGTTGATCGGTGGTCGCCGCCGCCACCGGCGGTCCGCCGCAGATGCGCCGCAGTTCGTTGTGAATCCAGCCATGTGGCTTGCCCGTTCGGTGATGCGCCGCCGACACCAACGCATTGAGCTCGCGGCGCAGATCGCGCAGCTGACCGTGCCGGATGACCGGCTCGGCGTCACTGCCGCGCCGCTCCAGCTGCTCGGCCTGGCGGCGACGCAACAGGTCTCGCATCTGCCCGGCATCCAACAGACCCGGGATGCCGAGGTAGTCGTCCTCGTCGCCGCCGGTACCGAACGACGCGCCGTCGAAGATGACCTGGTCCAGCTCGGCGTCGGCGCCCAGCGAGGTGAACCCGTTCTCGATCTCCGACGGCTCGCTCTGGCGGCGCTGCGCGGCGACCAGCTCGTCGCTCTCCCGGTGCGGCTTACCCAGCACGTGGTTGCGTTGCGCCTCCAGCTCGCTGGCCAGCAGCAGCAGCGCGGGCACCGACGGCAGAAACACACTCGCCGTTTCCCCGGGCCGCCGGGACCGGACAAAGCGGCCGATCGCCTGCGCGAAGAACAGCGGTGTCGAGGCGCTGGTGGCATAGACGCCCACCGCCAGCCGCGGGACGTCGACGCCCTCCGACACCATCCGCACCGCGACCAGCCAGCGGCTGGTGTCCGCGGCGAACCGCGCGATGCTTTCCGACGCACCCGGGTCGTCGGAGAGCACGACGGTCGGTGTCTCGCCGGTGATCCTGGTCAGCAGGCCGGCGTAGGCGCGCGCGGCCTTCTGGTCCGAGGCGATCACCATGCCGCCGGCGTCGGGCACGCCGCCACCGCGCAACTGCCGCAACCTCGTGTCGGCCGCAGCGATAACCGCCGGCATCCACTCGCCGGCCGGGTCCAGCGCGGTGCGCCAGGCCCGGGCGGTGTGCTCGACGCTCAGTGGCTCGCCGAGCCGAGCGGCGTACTCCTCGCCGGCGCTGTCCCGCCAGCGGGCCTCACCGGAGTAGGCCAGAAACACCACCGGCCGCACTACGCCGTCGGCCAGCGCCTCGGTGTAGCCGTAGGTGTGGTCGGCCTGCGAGCGCAGCAGGCCGTCGCGGTCGGGCGCGTAGTGCACGAACGGGATGGCGGCGTCGTCGCTGCGAAACGGTGTGCCGGTCAATGCCAACCGGCGGGTGGCGTCGCCGTAGGCCTCCCGGATGGCCTCGCCCCAGCTTTTGGCATCGCCGCCGTGGTGGATCTCGTCGAAGATGACCAGGGTTCGCCTGCTCTCGGTGCGCACCCGGTGCCGCGCCGGGTGACTGGCCACCTGGGCGTAGGTGACGACGACGCCGTCGTATTCGGTCGAGGTGTGGGCGGCGGTATTGCGGAACTTCGGGTCCAGCGCGATGCCGTCGGCAGCCGCCGCCACGGCCCATTGCACCTTGAGGTGTTCGGTGGGCACCACCACGGTGATCGCCTCGATGCTGCGATCTGCCAACAGCTCCGCGGCGATGCGCAGAGCAAACGCGGTCTTACCCGCGCCGGGGGTGGCGACCAGCAGGAAATCGCGCGGTTTGCTGGTCAGATAGCGCACCAAGGCTCGCCGCTGCCAGCCCCGCAACGCTCGGGTGCTGGGCGCATCGGTTGCCCGCACCCGAGGACTCCTATCTGTCGAGATGCACTGTAGCGCAATGGCATCGGAGCGTGGGTAGGTCGTACCATCATTGCGGTGGGCAAGCTGGTCGCGGAGGAAAGCGTTCGGGTGGCGCGGCTGCTCGACGCGCAAGACAAGGCGGCGCGGCTGTTCGACGAGATCGCACGCCGCGGCATGCTGCGCGGCGGTATCAGCGAGCGGGAGCTGTCCGACGAGATCCGTGACCTGGCCGCCGACATGTTCGGGATGGCGCAGCACTGGCACAAGCGGGTCGTGCGCGCCGGCGAGAACACTCTGCAGCCATTTGCCGAGAACCCGCCGGATCGAGTGATTGCCGCCGACGACATCGTGTTCTGCGACTTCGGCCCGATCTTTGAGCAGTGGGAGGCCGACTTCGGGCGCACCTTCGTGCTGGGCGACGACCCGGACAAGATCGCCCTGCGCGACGCGCTGCCCCGGGTGTGGCGGGCCGGGCGTGCCTACTTCGATGAGCATCCGGAGGTCACCGGCGCCGAACTGTTCGACCACGTCGTCGAGCAGGCCCGGGCCGACGGCTACGAGTGGGGCAGCCCCATCGCGGGGCACCTGGTGGGGCAATTCCCGCACAAGACGCTCGCCGGCGACGGCGCGCAGTGGTACCTCAAACCGGGATCCGGCCGGCCGATGCGCCGCCTGGACGGCTCGGGGCTGCCGTGCCACTGGATCCTCGAGGTCCATCTCGTCAACCCGGTGCGCGGTTTCGGCGGGTTTTATGAAGAGCTGCTCGACCTGCCCTGAGCCGGCGCGGAGCCCGGGGTATGTGACCTTGCACTCTCCATGGGCGAGTGCTAAGAATGTGTTGGCACTCGCGACCGGTGAGTGCTAGGTCGGGACGGTGAGGCACGGGCCGCGCCAGCGGAAACACACCCGAGCCGTCCGTCGCGGGCACTGCACCCGGCCAGGACGTGTCATCCCCAATCGGAGGAATCACTTCGCAATGGCCAAGACAATTGCGTACGACGAAGAGGCCCGTCGCGGCCTCGAGCGGGGCCTGAACAGCCTCGCCGACGCGGTAAAGGTGACGTTGGGCCCCAAGGGTCGCAACGTCGTCCTGGAGAAGAAGTGGGGCGCCCCCACGATCACCAACGATGGGGTTTCCATCGCCAAGGAGATCGAGCTGGAGGACCCCTACGAGAAGATCGGCGCCGAGCTGGTCAAAGAGGTCGCCAAGAAGACCGACGACGTCGCCGGTGACGGCACCACCACGGCCACCGTGCTGGCCCAGGCGCTCGTCAAAGAGGGCCTGCGCAACGTCGCGGCCGGCGCCAACCCGCTGGGCCTGAAGCGCGGCATCGAGAAGGCCGTCGAGAAGGTCACCGAGACGCTGCTCAAGGGTGCCAAGGAGGTCGAGACCAAGGAGCAGATCGCTGCCACCGCGGCCATCTCGGCCGGCGACCAGTCGATCGGCGACCTGATCGCCGAGGCGATGGACAAGGTCGGCAACGAGGGCGTCATTACCGTCGAGGAGGCGCAGACCTTCGGCCTGCAGCTCGAGCTCACCGAGGGGATGCGCTTCGACAAGGGCTACATCTCCGGCTACTTCGTGACTGACCCCGAGCGTCAGGAAGCCGTGCTCGAGGAGCCCTACATCCTGCTGGTCAGCTCCAAGGTGTCCACCGTCAAGGACCTGCTGCCGCTGCTGGAGAAGGTCATCCAGTCGGGCAAGCCGTTGCTGATCATCGCCGAGGACGTCGAGGGCGAGGCGTTGTCCACCCTGGTCGTCAACAAGATCCGCGGCACCTTCAAGTCGGTGGCGGTCAAGGCCCCCGGCTTCGGCGACCGCCGCAAGGCGATGCTGCAGGACATGGCGATCCTGACGGGCGGCCAGGTCATCAGCGAAGAGGTCGGCCTCTCCCTGGAGACCGCTGACGTGTCGCTGCTGGGCAAGGCCCGCAAGGTCGTGGTGACCAAGGACGAGACCACCATCGTCGAGGGCGCCGGTGACTCCGACGCCATCGCCGGCCGGGTGGCCCAGATCCGCGCCGAGATCGAGAACAGCGACTCCGACTACGACCGCGAGAAGCTGCAGGAGCGGCTGGCCAAGCTGGCCGGCGGCGTTGCGGTGATCAAGGCCGGGGCCGCCACCGAGGTGGAGCTCAAGGAGCGCAAGCACCGCATCGAGGACGCGGTGCGCAACGCCAAGGCCGCCGTCGAGGAGGGCATCGTCGCCGGTGGTGGCGTGACCCTGCTGCAGGCGGCTCCGTCGCTGGACGAGTTGAAGCTCACCGGTGACGAGGCCACCGGCGCCAACATCGTCAAGGTGGCGCTGGAGGCTCCGCTGAAGCAGATCGCCTTCAACTCCGGGCTGGAGCCCGGCGTGGTGGCCGAGAAGGTCCGCAATTCGAAAGCCGGTACCGGTCTGAACGCCGCCACCGGTGAGTACGAGGACCTGCTCAAGGCCGGCGTCGCCGACCCGGTCAAGGTGACGCGTTCGGCGCTGCAGAATGCGGCGTCCATCGCGGGCCTGTTCCTGACCACCGAGGCCGTTGTCGCCGACAAGCCGGAGAAGGCGGCCGCTCCGGCGGGCGACCCGACCGGTGGTATGGGCGGCATGGACTTCTGAGTCTGGTTGTCAACGGGAAGGCCCGGTCTGCTTCGGCAGGCCGGGCTTTTTCGTCTGCACGTCGCGATGGGATGCTCGTAGCACTATGGAGATTCTGTTGCTGGGCACCGGCAGCAGCGACGGCTGGCCCAGCCCGTTCTGCTGCTGCGCCTCCTGCCGGTCGGCGATGGCCGTCGGCGAGATCCGCGGTCAGACCGCCGGGCTGCTTGACAACACGGTGCTGCTGGACTGCGGTCCCGAGGCGCCCCGGGCCGCGATGCGACGCGGCCGCTCGCTGGCCGATGTGCGCCACATCCTGTTCACCCACGGCCACAGCGACCACGTCGGGCCGGCGGCGCTGCTGATGCGGCACTGGGCCGGCCGGACCGAGCCGCTGGAGGTGCTTGGCCCGCCGAGCGCACTGAAGCAGTGCCAGGATTGGGTCGCCCCCGACGACCCCGTCCGGTTCGTCGAGGTCCACCCCGGCGATGACGTCACGTTGGACCGGTATCGGGTGCGGGTTCTGGAGGCGGCCCACGATTCCGAGCTCGGCGCCGATGCCGTCCTCTACGACATCGCCAGCGGCGACGACCGGATCCTGTGGGCCACCGACACCGGTCCGCTGCCGGACAGCGTGCACGCCGCGATCGCGGGCGCCGGCTTCGACGCGGTGTTCCTCGAGGAGACGTTCGGGACGTTCACCGACCACGGCACCGAGCACCACGACCTGCCGACATTCGCGCGCACACTCGCGCGACTGCGCCAATCCGGTGCCGTCGTCGACAGCACCGACGTCGTCGCGATCCACCTGAGCCATCACAACCCGCCCGGTGCCGAACTGGCGCACGCGCTGGGTCAGTGGGGAGCACGCCCGGGGCGCGACGGGGAAGTGGTGCGAACCGGCGCGGCCCGCCCCGACTCTGTGCGTCCGGTCCGCACCCTGGTGCTCGGCGGGGTGCGGTCGGGCAAGTCGGCCTACGCCGAGACGCTCCTGGCCGCCGAGCCCGAGGTGATTTACCTGGCTACCGGCGGCACCCGGGACGGCGACGAGGAATGGGCAGAACGGGTGAAGCTGCACCAGGCGCGTCGGCCGGCATCCTGGCGAACCGTCGAAACCGCCGATGCGGCAGCGCAATTGCGCGCCGCCGGGGCGCCGGTGCTGCTGGACTGCCTGGGCACCTGGCTGACCGCTCGGATCGACGTCCATCAGGCGTGGGACGGCGATGGGCTGGACGCCGTGCACGCCGACATCGACGAACTGGTGGCGGCCTGGCGGAACTGCCCGCTACCGGTGGTGGGGGTGAGCAACGAGGTGGGCAGCGGTGTCGTCCCCGCGACCCCGTCCGGGCGGTTGTTTCGTGATCTGCTCGGCACGGTGAACGCGCGGATCGCCCGCGAAAGCGAGGCCGTCGTGCTCATGGTGGCGGGTATGCCGGTGCCGTTGCGCGGATAACGTGGCTCCAGGCATCCGCCTGACCACGAAAGGACCCACCCCAATGAAAATCTCTGCAACGTGTTTGTGGCCCATTGCGATCAGCGTGGCTGCCGTTTGTGCGCTGGGTGGCGTGGTGGCGTCGCAGCCGGCCGACGCGGCACCCGACCCATGCACCGCTGCCGGCCTGTCGACCACCGCCAGCGGTGTGCTCAGCGACGCCGGTGGATACCTGGGCAGCCACCCGGGAGCCAACGATGTGCTGACCAATGCGGTCCAGCAGCCACCGGCAGACGCCCGGGCGTCGGTCCGGGGCTATTTTGCCGGCCACCTCAACGAGCTGACTGATCTGCAACACATCGCGCAGCCGCTGTCTAACCTGCGAAACCAGTGCGGTGTGTCGGTGTCGCCGGGACAACTGGCCACCCTCTTCGAAGCCTTGTCGGGCTAGGTTTGTACGGCGAGGTTCACGCAGTCGTAGGCGGGGCCGCAGGTGCTCGGCGGGGATTCCGCGGTGGCGGGCCGGTGCAGCACAGCGCGGGTGGGCCTGACCGTCAGCGGGTCGATGTTCTCGGCGTGGCCGTCGACAATCAGCGAGTAGCCGCCCGGCACCTGCGGCGGCCACAGCACGGTGACGTCGCGGTGGGCTTCGGTGTTGGCTCGGGTGTGCCGACCGACCGTCCCGATCTGCAGCACACCGTCGTTGAGGACCGGGGTGACGGCCGCGGTGTGTGCCCGGTATTCGTCGTCGACGCTGATCACGTAGGCGAACCCATAGTCGCGCAGGGTGTCGCCGAGCCGGTCGACATCCACCTTCTTGCTCATGGTTCGAGCTTACTTCGGCAGGATGGGGCGTATGGAATTCCGCTACCTCGGCAACTCGGGTCTGCAGATCTCGGAGATCACCTACGGCAACTGGCTTACTCATGGCTCACAGGTCGAAAACGACGTCGCCACCGCCTGTGTGCGCGCCGCGCTCGACTGTGGCATCACCACGTTCGATACCGCTGACGTGTACGCCAACGGCCGCGCCGAGGAGGTGCTCGGCGCGGCGCTGAAGGGCCAGCGTCGCGAGTCGCTGGAGATCTTCACCAAGGTGTACTGGCCCACCGGGCCCACCCCATTGGGTAAGAACGACACCGGCCTGTCGCGCAAACACATGATGGAAAGCATCGACGGGTCGCTGCGCCGGCTGCAGACCGACTACGTCGACCTGTACCAGGCCCACCGCTACGACTCCTTCACCCCGCTGGAAGAGACCATGCAGGCCTTCGCCGACATCGTCCGCGCCGGGAAGGCGCTCTACATCGGGGTCAGCGAGTGGACCGCCGCGCAGATCCGGGCCGCTCACGCGTTAGCGCGCCAACTCAGGGTGTCGTTGA
Organism: Mycobacterium sp. NGS51; assembly: GCF_059812525.1. Taxonomy (NCBI): domain Bacteria; kingdom Bacillati; phylum Actinomycetota; class Actinomycetes; order Mycobacteriales; family Mycobacteriaceae; genus Mycobacterium; species Mycobacterium sp. NGS51. The sequence continues at coordinate 78,584 of NZ_JCALCV010000020.1, read as the reverse complement.
TCTCGAGTCAGCCGCAGTACTCGATGCTGTGGCGGATCATCGAGCCCGAGGTCGTCCCGGCCTGCCGCGAACTGGGGCTGAGCCAGATCGTCTGGTCACCGATGGCCCAAGGTGTGCTGTCCGGTAAGTACCGCCCCGGTCAGCCGCCGCCGGCCGGGTCACGCGCCACCGATGAGAAGGGCGGCGCGAACTTCATCAAGCGGTTCATGACCGACGATGTGCTCGAGCGGGTGCAGCAGCTGCGCCCGATCGCCGAGGAGCTGGATCTGACCACGGCGCAACTGGCCGTCGCGTGGGTGCTGCAGAACGACAACGTCGCCGCGGCGCTGGTCGGTGCGTCGCGTCCGGAGCAGGTAACCGAGAACGTCAAGGCGGCCGGGGTGCAGATTCCCGACGAGCTGCTGGCCCGCATCGACCAGGTGCTCGGCGACGTGGTCACCCGCGACGCGGAGCTGGTGGCGAGATCGACCCCGGAGCAGCGCATCGTTTGACCGTTCCGGCACTCCGTTGAGATTGCATCCAGGGTCGTGATCCCGACGAGTTCACAGCCCTACGTGCAATCTCAACGACTATGGGAGGCGGCGGGCACGGCTTGCCGCCCGCGCACCAGCCGGCCCGGGCGAGCGTCGGTGGGCGCACCGTCGCGGGCGATCACCTCGCCGGCGACGATCGTTGCCACATACCCGTCGGCGGTCTGGTCGAGGCGGCGCCCGCCGGCGGGCAGGTCGTGGGTGACTACCGGCTTGTGCAGCCGTAGCCCCGCGTGGTCGATGACGTTGAGGTCGGCTTTGTAGCCGACGGCGACGCGGCCGCGATCACCCAACCCGGCGACCCGGGCCGGCACCGACGTCAGCTCGCGGATTGCCTCGGCCACCGACAGCCGGCCCGACGCCCGGTCACGGGCCCAGTGCGTCAGCAGATACGTGGAATAGCTTGCGTCGCAGATCATCCCGTAGTGGGCGCCGCCGTCGCCCAGGCCCAGCACGACGTCGTCGCGGCGGATCAGCTCACCAACTGTGGTCAGCGAGTTGGTCTGGAAGTTGGCCATCGCGCCGAGCAGGATCGCATGACCGTCGTCATCAAGCAGCCGGTCGTAGGCCTCCTCGGCCGGGCCCACCCCACGCGCCCGGGCCCGGGCCGCGATGCTGTTGGCCGCGTCAGGCTCGTAATTGGGGTCGTCGCCCAGTGGGAAGATCCAATCCCAGGCCTGCGCCAGGTAGAACAGCGGATTGATCGCGGCCTCGGTCGGCTTGTCGGCCAGAATGCGGGCCCGCACCTCCGGCCGACGCATCTGCGCGACCCGCTCGGCCAGTGGCAGGCCGGCGATCTCGCGATAGCTGGGATAGAGCATGAACGGGTTGACCGTCAGGTCCAGGCCGATCATCAGCCCGATCGGCCGGGGCAGAACCTGCGCGGTGATATCGGCGCCGGCGCCGTTGGCCTTTTCCACCATGGTGATCGCGTCTTCCCACAGCGGGTCACCGGAGTTGCCGACCACCAGCGTGAACGTCACCGGCAGCCCGGTGTCCCCGGCCGCGTCGAACACCTGCTGCAGCACCGGCTGATACCCGCCGGCCGGGATGTCCGGCACAAACTGGATCAGGCCGCCGCCGCCGTCGGCGATGCCGCGGGCGATCTCGAGGATCTCGTTCTCCCCGGCGTCGTAGCTGGGAATCTGCCGACCGCCTTCGGTGCGGTGCGTCGCCAGCCGCGACGACGCAAACCCCAACGCGCCGAGCTCGACGGCCTCCTTGGCCAGCGCCCGCATCTTGGCCAGGTCGTCGGCGGTGGCCGGTTCGCGGTCAGCGCCGCGCCGGCCCATCACGTAGACCCGCAGCGGGGAGTGCGGCAGATAGGCCCCCACGTCAATATCGAGCTGTCGCGACTCCAAAGCATCCAAGAATTCGCCGAAGGTCTCCCACGTCCAGGGCAGGCCGTCGGTCATCACGACGCCGGGAATGTCCTCGACGCCGGCCATCACGTCGACCAGCACGTCGTGGTCTTCGGCGCGGCATGGCGCAAAGCCCACTCCGCAGTTGCCCACCACGACCGTGGTCACGCCGTGCGCCGACGACGGATTCAGCCGGTCCGACCAGATCGCCTGGCCGTCGTAGTGGGTGTGCAGGTCGACGAACCCGGGCGTGACCAGGAGCCCGGTCGCATCGATCTCCCGGTCGCCGGGACCGTCGAGGACGCCGACTGCCGCGATCACGCCGTCGCGTACCCCGACATCACCGACGTAGGGCTCACCTCCCAGCCCGTCGACGATGGTGCCGTGGCGGATGACGAGGTCGTAGGTCATCTAAATAATCTACGACTCCGTCGGTGGCCCATGCCAGGCTCTCTATTCATGATCGATCACTTCGGGACGGCGATCCGGCCTTCTGGATCGCCGAGGGGACCGGGATGGGGCCTAACCGCGAGATCCATGTCGCTTTCCAAGCCGCCGACACCGAAGCGGTCACGGCGTTTTACGAAGCTGCGCTGGCGCTCGGCGCCGAGTCGTTGCACGCGCCGCGGCTGTGGCCGGAGTATCACCCCGGCTACTTCGGTGCGTTCGTGCGTGACCCCGACGGCAACAACGTCGAGGCGGTGTTCCACGGGGCGTAGCGTCGGCAGCATGGCTGAATCCGATGCCGCTGCCCAGGAGTTACTTCGCGATTCGTTCACCCGGTTGGTCGAGCACGTCGACCAGATCACCGACGGGCTCACCGAAGAACAGTCCAGCTACCGGCAGAGTCCCAACGCCAACAGCATCGCGTGGATGATCTGGCACAGCGCCCGGGTGCAGGACGTGCAGCTTGCCGACATCGCCGGCGTCGAGCAGGTCTGGACTCGCGACGGCTGGGTGGATCGGTTCGGGCTGGATTTGCCCCGCGACGACACGGGCTACGGCCACAGCCCCGAAGATGTGGCGAAAGTGCAGGCCTCGCGCGACCTGTTGGCCGGCTACTACCACGCCGTGCACAAGCTGACGCTGGAGTACGTCGCCACCGTCACCGGTGACGAGTTGGCCCGCGTGGTCGACACGCACTGGGATCCGCCGGTAACGGCCAGCATGCGACTGGTCAGCATCATCGACGACTGCGCCCAGCATCTGGGCCAGGCCGCCTACGTGCTCGGCGTCGCGCATCGGCGAACGTGACAGCCCGGGGCGAACTTGACACCTGTCGACCCACGTCAGAGCCGCGGCTAGCATGGCCGGTATGACCGCCACCACATCGCCAGCACCCACCCCCGAGTTCACCGGTACCGGCAGCGTTCGCAATCCCGCTACCGGCGCCGTGGCCGGTGAAGTGCACTGGACCGATCCCGCCGACGTGCCCGCGATCGCGGCGGAGCTGCGCGCAGCGCAACGCGAGTGGGAGCAGCGCGGCGCCAAGGAGCGCGCCAAGGCGCTGGCCCGCTATGCGGTGTGGTTGGGCGAGCACCGCGACGAGATCGAAGAGCTGTTGATCAAGGAAACCGGCAAGTCGGCCGTCGACGCGGCACAAGAGGTGCCGCTATTGATCATGATTCTGTCGTACGTGATCAAGACGATGGAAAAGGCGCTCGCGCCCGAAAGCCGGCCGGCCGCGCTGCCGTTCCTGGCGATCAAGAAAATCACGCTGCACTACCGGCCGCGTCCGGTGGTCGGGATCATCGCGCCGTGGAACTACCCGGTGGCCAACGCGCTGATGGACGGTATCGGCGCGCTGGCGGCGGGATGCGCCGTGCTGCTCAAGCCATCCGAACGCACCCCGCTGACCGCCGAGGTGCTGCGCCGTGGCTGGCGGGAGTCCGGTGCGCCCGACGTGTTTGCGCTGGCTCAGGGCGCCCGGGAGGTGTCCGAGGCCGTCATCGACAACGTGGATTACCTGCAGTTCACCGGTTCCAGTAACACCGGCCGCAAGGTGATGGAGCGCGCGGCGCGCCGGTTGACGCCGGTCAGCCTGGAGTTGGGCGGCAAGGACCCGATGATCGTGTTGGAGGACGCCGACGTCGACCTGGCCGCCCACGCCGCGGTGTGGGGCGCGATGTTCAACGCAGGCCAGACCTGTGTCTCGGTCGAGCGGGTCTATGTGCTCGACGCCGTCTACGACCAGTTCGTCGACGCGGTGGTCCGCGACGTCAAGGCGCTGCAGGTGGGTGCCGGCGATGGGTTTACCTACGGCGCCCTGATCGACGAGGGGCAGCGGGCGGTCACCGAGCGCCACGTCGCTGAGGCGGTGGCCGCGGGGGCGCGTGCGCTGACCGGCGGGCAACGGCCCGACGGCCCAGGCAGCTTCTATCCGCCCACGGTGCTGGTCGATGTCGACCACTCGATGGCCTGCATGACCGAGGAAACCTTTGGTCCGACCTTGCCGATCATGAAGGTCGGCACCGTCGACGAAGCGATCCGGCTGGCCAACGACAGCGAATACGGGTTGAGCGCATCGGTGTTCTCCAAAGACGCAGCACGTGCCAAAGATGTTGCACTGCAACTCGATTGCGGAGCTGTCAATATCAACGACGTGATCAGCAACCTGATGTGCACCACCGCCCCGATGGGCGGCTGGAAGACGTCGGGCATCGGGGCGCGGTTCGGCGGCGCCGAGGGACTGCGCAAGTACTGCCGGGTGGAAACGGTGGTCGCACCGCGCACCAACGTCGGCGCGGGCGGCAACTATTACCACAATTCGCTGAAGGCGCTGACCCGGATGAACCGGATGATGACCAAGATGGCGCTGGCAAGGCCGCGCCGCACCGCGAAGCGGGGCTGATCGGTGGCGACCCGCTGCGCCCGGCTTTGCCGCGCTTGCGATCGCCACTAGTGCGGTTCGCAGCCACGGCGCTGCTGTGGCTGCTGACCACGCTGGCGCTGGCGGTGGCGGTGCCGACGGCGTGGGCGCAGCACAACATCGTCGACGCCGACGGGTATGCGGGGCTGGCCCGAGAGGCGGCGGGTGAGCCGGCGTTGCAGACCGCGGTGGCTTCGCAATTGAGTGCCACTGCGACCAGGCTGATCAGGGAGCACGGCTACCGCGTCGACGCGTCGCGGGTGCACGGTGTCGCCAGCGCCTACGCCGCGGGCCCGTCCTTCCCTGCGGACTTCGCGCAGGCCAACCGGGTCGCGCACGGGTGGCTGTTCACACGCCCCGCGACCGGGTCCGATCCGTGGGTCATCGATCTGGCGCCGATGCTCGAAGACAGCGCCTTGCAGCAGACGCTGTCCGACTACCACGTCCGGGCGCCGTCGACGCTGACCGTTCCGGTGACGGTATCGCCGTCAAAGAGGTTGCAGCCGGGCATGTTACGACCACTGGCGTTGTGGGGGCCGTGGGTGAGCCTAGGTGCGGCGCTGCTCGCGGGTGTCTGCGCGGTCTTGACGTTGGTCGCCGCCCGCAGCCGTGGTCGGGCGCTGGCCGGCCTCGGTGTCTCGGCGTTGCTGGTCGGCGCCGGCGGTTGGGCGGGCGTTGAGGTCGCCCGCGGCCGGATCGGTAATGCGCTTAACCACACCGCCGGCGATATACGCCGCGTCGCCGATGCCATGGTCGGCCACGCCGAAGCGAGCCTGCACCACTGGCTCAACCTGACGTTGGCCGCCGGCGCCGTGCTGGCGGTGTGCGGCGTCGTCGTTGCGATGCTGGGCAGCGTGCGCAACCGGCCCGAACGCTAGCCCGCGCTCGGCGGCAACATCTGGAAGCCGGTCAAAATCGTGTTTGCATCGCGCGCGAACGCCGGGTTGTCCGGATCAGCGGAGCCGACGGTGAGGGTGGTGGCGTAGGTTTTGCCACCGAAGACGCCCACTACGGCCAGCATGGTGGAGCGACGAGCCGGTATCTCGCCCATCGGCGGCGCGGTGTAGGTCACGCTTTCGGCGCTATACCCGCACCGCGTGGTCGGGGTCGTGACCAGGTCAGTAGCGCCCAGTCCGGCGGTCAAGCCCCTCCGCTCGCCGTCAAGTACCTCCTGAGGATCCGCGGACCCGTCGGCGGTTTCCAGCGTGACCACGGCGTTGGGGGCGAATTTGTTGGCGATCAGGTCCCGGTTCACGATGGCGTACCGGACGATCTGCGAGTCGAACAGCGTCGTGCGTTCCCATCCCTGCGGTTGCGGTATCCGCAACTGCGGCTCGCCCAGAGCGTGAGATTCGATTGACGTCATTGGCGCCGAAACATCTTCACACGGACCAGCTTTGGCTCTTTCCGCACCAGGCGCCTTTACCGCCGAACCCGAAACCAAAGTCGTACAGCCGACCAGCGTCGACAGCGCCGCTGTTGCTACCGCCGCTCGCGTCAGCCGTGTCCGTGGCACATCCAACACTGACGCCTTCCTAGCGCAACGGCAACTGGGCAAAGATCTTCCCGGTCGGCTGAGGCGATCCGGTTCCCGGTTCGACGGTGAAGGCCAGCGCACTCGAGTTCCCGAGGTCAGTCAACACCGCGGTGGTTGACGGCGCGACGGTTGCGGTGTTCATCGTCCCCGCCGAGACTGGGCTCTTATCGCCGAGCAACCACATCTGATAGACGGTGCCCACGGAGGGTGCCGGGACGTTGTTCATCACCAGCACACCGGCGTTGCGGTCGCGGGAGAACACCACCGTCGCCGTCCCGCCGTCGGCAAGCGAGCGCGAGACCGTCCGCACATCGGGTGCCGCCATGATTTGCTCGGCAACTGTCGGCGCGGGCGGCGACCGCAGTGCGAGTCCCGCGCCGAACGCCCCGAGGCCCACCACGATCGCCGCTGCCGCGGCCAAAGCGGCTGTGCGCCACCGGGCATAGCGCGGTTTGATCGCGGAAAGCACCGCAGCACGTAGCTGGGTCGGCGGCTCTGTGGCGGTGGCGGCCGACACCACGGCCATCGTCTCGCGGACTGCGCGCACCTCGTCGCGGAAGGCCTGCGCGACCGCTGCCGGTGCGGCGGCGAGCCGTCGGTCGATGTCGATGCGTTCATCGTCGGAGATGGCGTGCAATGCATACGGTGTGGCCAGCTCGAGCAGCTCAAAGGTTGGCTCGGTCATGGCACACCCAGGCAGTCGCGCAGGCCGCGCAGCGCGTCGCGCATTCGAGACTTGATCGTCGACAGGTTGGCTGACAGCCGTCGCGACACCTCGAGGTAGGTCAGCCCGTCGTAATAGGCCATCTGGATGCACTGGCGCTGTACGTCGGTCAGGCCGCCGAGGCACTCGCTCACCCGGCGCCGCTCGTCGCTGGCGATCGCCGAGTCGGCGACGACGTCGTCGGGCGGGTCGACGGTCGCCGCGCCGTAACGCGACTCGCGCTGGCCGGCGGCCTGCTCGGAGCGCACCCGGTCGACGGCGCGCCGATGCGCCATCGTCAATAGCCACGACAGCGCTGAGCCTTTGGCGGAGTCGTAACTGCCTGCGGTCCGCCAGGCCTCGAGGTAGACCTCTTGGGTGGTCTCTTCGCTGTAGCCCGAATCGCGCAGCACGCGGATCACCAATCCGTACACCCGCGTCCGGGTGTGATCGTAAAAGGCGGCGAATGCGTCGGGGTCCCGACGGGCCACCCGGCGCAGTAATGCGTCGAGGTCGCTGCTCAGCCGCGGCGGTCCGGTCATCGACCGGTAGCCTATCCTCTCCAGCACGGCGGTCGGCATTTTCGGCCTATCCCGGCGGGCGCGGGATGAAAAACGATGTCCGTCGCTGGTATTCGTCGAAACCCGGGCGTCCCGCCATGTACTTCTCCGCCAGTCGGGCGCCGCTAACGTGCACCAGGAAATATGTCATGAGCAGCGGGGAGAACACGGTCACCAACGCCCACCAGCCGGTGATGGTGATCAGCCACAATCCCCACCACAGGCAGGCGTCGCCGAAGTAGTTGGGGTGCCGCGTCCAGGCCCATAAGCCGCGGTCCATCACCTTTCCGCGATGCGCGGGGTCAGCTTTGAACACCTGCAGTTGTCGGTCTCCGACGGCTTCGAAGGTGACGCCAACCGTCCACAGCAGCACGCCGGCCACCGTGACCGCCAGCAGTGGGCGGGGGGTGGCTCCGCTGACAGCCGACAGTTGTACGGGCAATGCGACGAACCAGATGGCAAATCCTTGCAGTACGAAGACTTTGCGTATCACCTGACCCAGCGTGGCGCCGCGCAACATGTCGGCGTAGCGAGGATCCTCACCGTTGCCGGCCGACTTGCGGTGGATATGCCAGCTCAGCCGCGACCCCCACATCGCGACCAGCGCCAGCACCAGCCACCGGCGCGGGGCGTCGCCGGTGCCGAGAACCGCGGCGACAACCGCGACCGCGATGAAGCCGATCCCCCAGGCGACGTCGACGACGTTGTAGCGACCGATACGCCGCCCGATGACGAAGGCGATCGCCTGGATCACCGCGATCACCGCGATCGAGACCCCGCAGACGGCGGCAAAGGACATGAGGTTCATCGCGCATCTCCGCGGGCGAATGTCCACTGGTAGACGTTGAGGTATTCCGACCGGAACCCGGCCTCCGCGTATGCCAGATAGAACTCCCACATCCGGGCAAAGACGGCGTCGAAGCCGATGTGGGACAGGGTAACTCGTCGCTGCATGAAGCGTTCCCGCCACAGTCGCAACGTTTCGGCGTAGTGCGGTCGCAGCGCGAGGTGATCGACGGTGCGTAAATCGGTGTGACGAGCGGTGATTCGCCGTATCGCCTCGGCAGAGGGAATCAGCCCGCCGGGAAAGATGTACTTCTGGATCCAGGTGTGGGTACTGCGGGTGGCCATCATCCGGTCGTGCGGCATGGTAATCGCCTGGATCGCTATCCGGCCGGTCGGCGTCAGCAGGCGTTCGAGGGTCTGAAAATATTCCGGCCAGGCGTGAAACCCGATCGCCTCGATCATTTCGACCGAGATCACCGCATCATAGTTCCCACCGACATCGCGATAGTCGCGCAGGTCGATCTCGACTTGCTCGGATAGGCCGGCCGCCGCGACTCGCTGCCGCGCCAACCGCTGCTGTGCGCTCGATAGCGTCACCGAACGGACGTGTGCTCCGCGCTGGGCAGCGCGGATGCACAGTTCTCCCCACCCCGTACCGATTTCGAGCACTTGGCTACCGGACCGAACCCCGGCCACATCGAGCAGTCGGTCGATTTTGCGCCGTTGTGCGTCCGCGAGGTCCGACCACGAAGCTGGCAGCGCAGCGAACAGCGCGCTGGAGTAGGTCATGGTCTCGTCGAGGAATTCGCCGAACAGATCATTGGACAGGTCGTAATGCGCAGCGACGTCACGGCGGGTCTGCGCCCGGTTGCGGTGCTGTGACCGCGGCGGGGAGGCCACCACGATCGGTCGCAGCCACTGCAGCGCGCGTGGTACCAGATCCGCCACCTCCGTCGCCAAGATTGTCAGCACCCCGGTGAGATTGCCCGACTCCCACTCGCCGGCCATGTACGACTCGCCGAAACCGATCAGACCGCGTCGCCCGATCCGGCGGGCAAGCCGGCCCGGGCGGTTGATCATCAGCGCCGGCGACGTCGGCTTCCCGCCGCCGATCACGGTGCCGTCGGGATAGCGGAGCCGCAGCGGCAGGTGTGCCGCCGTGCGGCGCAGCAGTCGGTCGGCAACCATCGCGGATGCCGCGGCAACCGGACCGGAGGGCACCCTGGCCACCGCTGGCCAACGGGCGGAATCTATTGCTGTCAAGTGGGTTCCGCAAGCGACGCTCATCGTGAGACCACCGGGACTTTTCGCAGCCACAGCCTGACCCCTTGGATACGGATGCGCAAGGCGACCATCAGCGGCGCCAGCGGCGAGAGCAACTGCATCCGCGCGACGTGCCGCACGGTTGCGGGTTGTCGTGTCCCGCGCAACGTCGCGACGAATGCCGGTTGCCCATCGCCGTGCAGCATCACCTCAACCTCCGCCCGCCGGTCGGGGAGCGGCGCCAGCACCTGGTAATGACCCGCCACCGGGTTGAACGGTGACACATAAAACTTCTTGGTGACGAGCACCGGGGTGTTCGCGGGGGGCAGCAAGTACGCGTGGCGCTTCCCGTAGGTGTTGTGCACTTCGGCGATCACATGCCGCAGTGCGCCGTCGCCGTCATGGCACCAGAAGACGCTGATCGGATTGAACACGTAGCCCAGCACTCGTGCCTGCAGCAGCGCGGTCACCCGTCCGTCCGCTAACGACACGTCGTGCGCGGCGAGGAAGGTGTCGACCCGCTCGCGCAGCGAGTCGCCGGAAGCACCGGTGAAGTGGTCTTGGGCGTGGAACCGGGCGAACGGTCGCAGCCACCACGGCAGTGCCGGCAGCTCGTCGATATCGATATACCAGCTGTAGCTGCGGTATTCGAACGAGTGATACACCGGCGCCTGCCGGCGGTGGGTAATGGTGGTGCGGTAGATCGCCGGGGTCAGCACGCCATCACCTGCTCGATTCGCGTCGGCCAATCGGCGCCCAGTCGCTGGGCCGCCCGCAGCCCCGACGCCGCGCCGTCCTCGTGGAACCCCCACCCATGGTAGGCGCCGGCGAACACCACCCGGTCGTCGTCGAGGGTCGGCAACAGCCGTTGCGCGGCAACGGATTCCGCTGTATACAGCGGATGGCTGTAGGTCATTTCGGCGATCACCGATCGCGGATCGATCCGGCCGTGGCCGCCGAGGGTGACCAGGAAACGGCGGTCGGCCTGGATGCGCATCAACCTGCTGACGTCGTAGGTGACCACAACTCGGTCGCTGCCGGCGGTGATCAGGTAATTCCATGAGGCGCGGGCACGCCGGTGCCGCGGCAGCACCGACTCGTCGGTGTGTAGTTGGGCGCGATTGGTCGAATACGGAATCGACGCGAGGACGGCCCGCTCGTATGCCGATGGGTTGTCGAGCAGCAGCAGCGCCTGGTCGGGGTGAACAGCGATGACCGCGGCGTCGAAATGCCGCGGCGGTTCGACGCCGGCCTGCACGATCACCCCGTTGGGCAGCCGGCGCAGCGAGTGCACCGGCGTAGCGGTGCAGACGTCATGCACCCGGGACGCGATGGCCTGCACATAGCGTTGCGAACCGCCGGTCACCGTGCGCCATGTCGGTGAGCCGAACACCGACAGCATGCCGTGGTGGCCCAGAAACACGAACAGATAGCGGGCTGGGTAGCGCAGCGCGTCGTCGGCGCCGCACGACCACACCGCCGCCACCAGCGGTGTGATGAAGTGCTCGACGAAGAACGCCGAGAAGCGGTGCCGACGCAGGAAGGCTTCCAGCGTTTCCAAATCGTCGTCGTCGGCGCTTAGTAGCCGAGTCGCGGCCCGGTGAAACCGAACGATCTCGGTGAGCATGAAGAGATAACCCGGTCGGGCCGCTTGCGGGCACGCGAACAGTCCGCCGATACCGAGGGCGCCGGCGTATTCCAGGCCGGTGGCGTCGGCGCGCACCGACATCGACATCTCCGACTCCTGGGTCGCCACCCCGAGGTCGGCGAACAATCGGCAGAGCGTCGGGTAGGTGCGGTCGTTGTGCACCAGGAACGCCGAGTCGACGTTGACGATGGTGCCGTCGCCGCGGTCGACGTCATGGGTGTGCGCATGACCGCCGAGCCGGGTGTCGGCCTCATACAGCGTGACCCGGTCGCGTCCGGACAAGGCGTAGGCGGCGGTCAGGCCGGCGACACCGCTGCCGATCACCGCCACCGAGCGCGCGGATGACTGTTGCACATCAACTATTCGGAGAAGGCGACCAAAAGGATGGCCTCGTCCACCCATCCGTGAGGGCGGTCACTCCGAATCAGAACTGTCCGACCCGTAAGCGGCGGCGTTGCCGCCTTGATTAAGGAGCCGAATCGGAATGAAGGACGTTCAGTCCAAGACACTCGCGATCACCCTGGCGGCGATCGCTGCCGTGGGGTTTTCGGCGTGTGCGAACGACAAATCCGAGTCTGAGAAGCAGACCAGCGCGAGTCCGGTCACCAGCTCGGCGGCGCCGGCTACGACGGGCGTAACAGCAGATCCCGCGGCGGACCTGATCGGCTCGGGATGCGCCGACTACGCGGCTCTGCACCCGACCGGCCCGGCTTCGGTAGCGGGAATGGCGCAAGACCCGGTCGCGACGGCCGCATCGAACAACCCGATGTTGAGCACGTTGACATCGGCGCTCTCGGGCCAGCTGAACCCCAACGTGAACCTGGTCGACACGCTCAACAACGGCCAGTACACGGTGTTCGCACCGACCAACGCGGCATTCGACAAACTGCCCGCCGCGACCATCGACGAGCTCAAGACCAACTCCGACAAGTTGACGAGCATCCTGACCTATCACGTGGTACAGGGTCAGCTCAGCCCGGCGAAGGTTGACGGCGCTCACAAGACCCTGCAGGGCGCCGAGGCCACGGTCAGCGGTCAAGGCAACGACCTCAAGGTCAACGACGCGGGCTTGGTGTGCGGAGGGGTGCACACCGCCAACGCGACGGTGTACATGATCGACACGGTGCTGATGCCGCCCGCTCCGTGACGGTCTGACGCCGCCGCCAGACAAGGCAGCTCGCGCCGGCGGGCTGCCTTGTCGCCTTTAACGGGTTGGTCGCGCAGCGAAACTTGTGGTGTGTGAAAGCGATCCAACACGGGCCTGGCTGCGAATACCGGACATGGTGACGCTTGCGCTGATCGGGCTGGTCGGAGGCTTCGTGACCGGCATATCGCCGTGCATACTTCCGGTCCTGCCGGTGATCTTCTTCTCCGGCACTCAGCGCGCTGCCGAGGATGAGTCGGCGGGCCCGGGCGGTGGGATAGCGGTTGCGGTCAAGCCGAAGCGCTTGTCTCAGCGGCCGTACTGGGTGATCGGCGGCCTGGTGTGCAGCTTCACCGTGGTCACCTTGCTCGGCTCGGCATTGCTGTCGCTGCTGCACTTGCCGCAGGACGCGATTCGCTGGGTCGCGCTGGTGGCGTTGGTGGTGATCGGGCTGGGCCTGATTTTTCCTCGCGTCGAGCAGCTGTTGGAGCGGCCGTTCTCCCGTGTGCCGAAAATTCACATCGCTACCGGTGCAAACGGATTCGGCCTCGGTCTGGCGCTGGGAGTGCTTTACGTCCCGTGTGCCGGGCCCGTTCTCGCCGCCATCGTGGTTGCCGGTGCCACCGCGGCGATCGGCCTGGACACCGTCGTGCTCACCGTTACGTTCGCGGTGGGCGCCGCGGCGCCTCTGTTGTTCTTCGCGCTGGCCGGTCAGCGAGTGGCCGAGCGGGTCAGCGCATTTCGGCGTCGCCAGCGCGAAATCCGCATTTTGGCAGGCATCGTGACCATCCTGTTGGCGGTGGCGCTAGTGCTCAACCTGCCCGCAACGTTGCAGCGAGCCATCCCCGATTACACCGGCTCGCTGCAAAACCAGCTCGGCGGCGATCAGCAGATCCAGGAAAGGCTCAACCTCGGCGGCATCGTCACCGACCAGAACAGGCAACTGGGCAATTGTGCAAACGGCGCGCCGGCGCTGCAGAACTGCGGGCCTGCGCCTGACATCAAAAACATTGCCGGGTGGTTGAATACGGCCGGCGGCAAGCCGATCGACCTGCGCTCATTGCGGGGCAGGGTAGTGCTCGTCGACTTCTGGGCGTATTCCTGCATCAACTGTCAACGCGCCATTCCGCACGTCGAAGGCTGGTATCAGGCCTACCGGGACAAGGGTTTCGACGTGATCGGCGTGCACACCCCCGAGTACGCGTTCGAAAAGGTTGCCGGCAACGTCAAAAAAGGCGCCGCCGATCTGGGTATCACCTATCCGATCGCGTTGGACAACGGCTACTCCACGTGGACGAACTATCGCAACCGCTACTGGCCCGCCGAATATTTGATCGACGCCGGCGGCACCGTGCGGCACATCAAATTCGGTGAGGGCGACTACGACGGCACCGAAAAACTGATTCGCCAACTGCTCGGTGACGCCCAGCCTGGTATCACATTGCCGGCACCGGTCGACGCGCCCGACATCACTCCGCGGCGCGGCCTCACTCCCGAGACGTATCTCGGAGTGGGCAAGCAAGTCAACTACGCCGGCGCTGGCGTCTACGACGAGGGTTCGGCGGCATTCGCCTACCCGCCGTCGCTGCCGAACGATTCTTTCGCCCTGCGGGGTTCGTGGGCATTGGACTACCAAGGCGCGACGGCGGGGGACGGCGCTTCGGCCGTCGAACTCAACTACCACGCCAAGAATGTCTACCTCGTAGTCGGGGGGACCGGTTCCATCTCGGTGATTCGCGATGGCACGACGACCACCGTGCCGATCAGCGGACCGCCGACGTCACACCAGATCGTCGCCGGAAACGACGTGACCCGCGGGAAACTCGAAGTTCGGCCCAGCGCGGGGCTACAGGTGTTTTCCTTCACCTACGGCTAATCGCAACCGATCCGGCGCGCCCACGGCTCCGAATACACGGCGACAGACCTGCCATGGAAAAGGGAGCCGAAACCATGAATAAGACGATTGCAGCAAGTAGTTTCGCAGCGGCGGCCGCAGTAAGTCTGGCCGTGGTCACGGCACCAGCCGCGGCGGCCGCACCAAATTTGGTCGGCCCCGGATGCGCAGACTACGCGGCGCTGCACCCCGACGGTCCCGCCTCCGTGGCCGGGATGTCGCAGGACCCGGTCGCGGTGGCGGCGTCAAATAATCCCGAGCTCACGACCCTGACCGCGGCGGTATCGGGCCAGCTCAATCCACAGGTGAACCTGGTCGACACCCTCAACAATGGTCAATACACAGTCTTCGCGCCGACCGACGCCGCCTTCAATAAGCTGCCCGCCTCGACAATCGACCAGCTCAAGACCAACTCGGACATGTTGAACAGCATCCTGACCTACCACGTCGTTCCCGGACAACTGAGCCCCGACCAGGTCGACGGCTCACATAACACCGTCCAGGGTGCACCGGTAAACGTGACCGGCGCGGGTAACGGCCTCAGGGTCAACAACGCTGGCCTGGTCTGCGGCGGCGTGCCCACCGCCAACGCGACGGTGTACATGATCGACACGGTGATGATGCCACCGCAGTAAGACTGCGCCAGACATGGCAGCCCGGCAAACCGGACCGAATCCCGCACGCGCGGTTGCGCCCATGCTGGCGGCCGCGATCGAGCCGCTGATTGGTGAGCTACCGGTGCGGCTGATTGCCTGGGATGGCAGCACCGCCGGGTCGCCCAACGCTCCGGCGGTGCGCCTCCGCAGGAGGGCCGCGCTGCGACGGATGTTGTGGCATCCTGGCGAACTCGGCGCCGCGCAGGCCTACGTGTGCGGCGACCTCGACGTCGACGGTGACCTGAGTTCGGCTTTGAGCCATGTCTGGGCACGGGCCACGCAGCACGGGCCGACGGCGATCCAGCTGTCTCCGAGGGCGCTGGCGCGGCTGGTTATCGTTGCGGCACGACTCGGTGCGCTCGGCCGGCCGCTACCGCCACCTGCCTCCCGCGTTAGGGTGCGCGGCAGACAGCACAGTCCGTCCCGGGACAACGCGGTGATCAGCCACCATTACGACCTGTCGAATGCGTTCTACCGCTTAATACTCGACCCGTCGATGGCTTACTCCTGCGCCTACTGGGAACCATCCGACCCGAACGTCACCCTGGCGCAGGCCCAACACGACAAGCTGGACCGGATCTGCCGCAAGATTCGGCTCGACGAGCAATCCGGCATGCGGCTGCTCGACGTCGGATGCGGCTGGGGTTCATTGAGTTTGCGCGCCGCCGAGCACTACGGCGCGCGAGTTCTGGGGTTGACTCTCTCGGGCGAACAGAAGGCTTACATCGACGCGGCGCTCACCGAGCGGAGACTGGGCAGCCGGGTCGAAATCCGGGTCCAGGACTACCGGACCGTCGCGGACGGGCCGTTCGACGCGGTCGCATCGATCGAAATGGGTGAACATGTGGGCCGACGCAACTACCCGACGTATGCGCGATTTCTGCGCCGGTGCGTTCGCCCGGGCGGGCGGGTGCTGATCCAGCAGATGTCAAGGGGCGGAGCCCATCCGGGCGGCGGACCGTTCATCGAAGCGTTCATTACCCCTGACATGCACATGCGTCCCGTCGGCGAGACCACCGCGTTGCTCGAAAGTGCGGGACTGGCGACCATCGCCGTCGAGCCAATGCGCGAGCACTATGTGCGCACCGCCGATGCCTGGATCGACAATCTCGAGGCCCACTGGGACGAGGCGATAGCATTTATCGGTGAGGAAGCCGCCCGAGTTTGGCGGCTGTACTTGGCCGGGGGACGGCTGGCGTTCGCGCAGGGCCGCATGGGTGTCGACCAAATCCTGCTCGCGCGGCCCGGTCGCGCCGTCACGGCGTGATGACGTGCGACGGGTCGGGCCGTAGCTCCGGCGGGGCCTGGCTGTAGTCGCCGAACGGCCCGTCGCGGCGCTCGATAGCGGCGCGCACCCCGTCGGTGGCGGCGGTCGCAATGAACTCGAGTGCATCGGGAGTGTTGCGCATCAGGCCGTCGAGGATGCCGCCCAGCGTCTGCGTCGACGCCAGACCCATGTTCTCGTAGGCCTGGTTGACAATGAGCTTCTGAGCCCGCAACTGCGACAACGGGATTCGCGCCAGTTCGGCGGCAATTTCGGCGACGCGGGCCTCCAGCCGCTCGAACGGCACCGCCTCGTTGATCAGCTCGACCTCGGCGGCCTGCACGCCGGTCAGCGGCCGGCCGGTCAGCGAATGCCACTTGACCTTGGTCAAACTGAGCCGATAGAGCCACATGCCGGTCAGGTATGCGCCCCACATCCGGCTGTACGGGGTGCCGATCACGGCGTCCTCGCTGGCGATGACGAGGTCGGCGCACAGCGCGTAATCACTGGCGCCGCCGACGCACCAGCCGTGCACCTGTGCGATCACCGGTTTGGAGGCCCGCCAGATCGCCATGAATTTCTGGGTCGGCCCGGTTTCGCGGGCGCTGACCATGGCGAAATCCTTGCCCGGATCCCACCGGCCGTCGGTCATCATGGCTTCGCCCCAGTGCTCGAAGCCGCCACCGAAGTCGTAGCCGCCCGAGAACGCCCGCCCGGCACCGCGCAACACGATCACTGTGATCTCCGGGTCGCGTTCGGCCAGCCCGACGGCGGCCTCGATCTCGTCGGGCATCGGCGGCACGATGGTATTGAGCTGCTCGGGCCGGTTCAGGGTGATGGTGGCCACCGGACCAGCCGTCGTGTACAGCAGTGTTTCGAATTCGGGTGTTGGCATAGTCAGAACACCTCCACATCTGCATGGTGCCCATGAGCTCGAGCCAGCCGGCGATCACAGGTGATCAGCGGCGCCTCCAGGGCCTCCGCCAACGCGATGAACACGGCGTCGTATGCCGTCAAATGATGACGCAGCCCCCACACGCGATCAGCGAGGGGGCCCAGCGGATACCTGGTCAAGGTGATGTCGTAGATGTCGGCGCGAGCATCCTCCAATCGTGCGTCGTCCGCGGCTCGCGTCAGTGCCAAACGGCGCAGCGCATGGAGAATTTCGACATCGATGAGGTGGGGAGCATGCAGGTCGTTGTCATCGGACAGCCGGGCCAGCAACCCGGGTTTGGACGGGCGGGCCAGAACGGCATCGATGAGTGCCGATGTGTCTACGACGATCACCGATCGCGCCCGGTGCGGACCGCGTCGACGATCGCACCTGCACTGGCGCCACCGCTGCGTCGGCTTGACCGGGCTAGGACATCGGCGAGGGCCGGCCGGTCGGCCACGCGCACAAGTTCATCAAGTAGGTAGTCCGACAGCGACATTCCCGCGGCGGTCGCCCGCGTCCGCAGCGTGCGATGCACCTCGTCGGGAACATTGCGGATCTGGATGACCTTCACCACCCAAACATACACCAAATTTGGGTGTGTCCCACCATATATACACCACCAGTTCAAGGACATGGGTTCTGCCGCGCATTTAGATTCTCCTTAATATTCTTACAATTCGTTTAATTTTATGTAGGGTCGCTGCATGATGGTTGCCGGTAGTAGCGATGGTGCGACGTGAACCGGTTCGACGTGGCGATAGTCGGCGCACGCTGTGCGGGCTCCCCGCTGGCGACGATGCTGGCGCGGCAGGGCCTGAGCGTGTGGGTGCTCGACCGGGCCCGGTTCCCTTCCGAGACTCCGTCGACGCACATGATTCAACCCTGCGGGGTGCAGATGCTGGACCGGCATGGCCTGCTCGACGGGATCCTGGCAGCCGGTGCGGTACCGCTCGATCGACTCACCCTGATCAACGATGACGTTCGGATCGACGCGACGGTCGATCGGCAGGTGGCTCCCTGCCCCGCGTTATGCGTTCGACGCGTGACGCTAGACGCGCTGCTGGTCGAAGCCGCCGCTGCGGCCGGCGCGGAGGTGCGCACCGGTTGCCGGGTCACCCAACTGATTACCGACGACGGCCGGGTAACCGGTGTGGAGACGTCCGCCGGGCCCGTTCATGCGCAGTTGGTGGTGGGGGCCGACGGCCGGCACTCGACAATCGCCTCTTGCGTGGGCGCCCGCGAGTACCACGTCACGCCGCCCGGAAAGTTGTACGCCTGGGCGTATTTCGAAGGTGTCAGTAACCGAGACGGGCACGCAAGGCTCGGTCGCCAGCGGGCCGTCGGATTCCTGGCCGGCCCCACCGACGGGGATCTTTATATGGCCGCGATCGGGATCGATATGACCGACCAGGACGAATTTCACCGCGACCGTGACGCCAACTTCGCCACAGCCATCCGGTCATGGCCGGAGCTGGCCGATCTCCTCGCCGACGGTCGTCGCGTCGGCCCGATCCGGGTTGTCAGCAACTGGTACGGCTACTTCCGGCAGGCCGCCGGCCCCGGCTGGGTCCTCGTCGGCGACGCCGGGCACTTCAAGGACCCGGCGCCGGGACAAGGGATCGCCGACGCGCTGCGCCAGGCCGATAAGCTCGCGACAGCCATCATCGATGGGCTTGGCAACAGTCGTCTCGACACTGCGGCGCAACGGTGGTGGCGATGGCGCGACGACGATGCCTACGAAATGTATTGGTATGCACGCAATGTCGGCGCTCCAGGGGCAGTTTCTCCATTGATTAAAAGCGTGCTGCGGGATATCGCGGCCGACCCCGAAGCCACCCAAACGCTGTTCCGGGTGATGAACCACGACGTTCGTCCGTCGCAGTTGTTCGCTCCGGCAAGGCTCGCCCGTGCCGCGCTGGGGGCATTCCGAGATGAGCCCAGCCAGATCGTGGCAACCGTCAAAGAGATCGTCGGCGCAGGGAAACAAAACGCGCGGCAAGGCCGGCAACGGCGCCTACAGCCGCCTGGCATGTCCGATACGGCCTGGGAGCGACGGTAACGCTGACGTCGGGCAAGATGTCCTCCGTGGAGCCGGACACTCGCTTGCATCGGCTGCAACGGCTGCTGATGCGAATGTTGTCGCTACGCACCATCGTCTTCATCGCCGCGCTCTCGGTGGTCATCCTGGTTCTGACCCTCGGCGCCTGGGTGTGGATCGGCGTGACCAACGATCAACACAACCAGCTGGACCGGCGACTGGACTCGGTAAGCAGCCTCGGCGATATCAGCACCCTGCTGAGCAACCCCAACAGCGATCAGCCCACACCGAACGGCGACCTGGTGCGCACTGCGCGCATCGGGCCCGCGACCGTGTCGGTGCCCAGCGACATCGTGTTGCCGAAACTGGACAACGGTTACGCCGATACCACCATCAACGGCGTCGAATACCGGGTCCGCACCTTCACCGCCGGCCACGCTTCGATTGCGCTCGGCGCGCCGTTGGCCGAGGCCCAGAACCGAATCAACGAACTGCATTTGCGGGTATTGTTGATCTGCGGCGGCGTCATCGTCGGCACGGTTTTGGTCGGCTGGGTCATCTCGCTGATCATGGTCAATCCATTCCGGCTGCTGGCCCAGCAGGCGCGAGCCATCAACGCCCAGTCCAACCCCGACGAAGTTCAGGTCCGCGGCGTGCAAGAGGCGGTCGAAATCGCCGAGGCGGTCGAGGGGATGCTGGCCCGCATCGGCAAAGAGCAGCAACGCACCAAAGCGGCCTTGGAATCCGCGCGTGACTTCGCCGCGGTGGCCTCCCACGAGCTGCGCACACCGTTGACCGCGATGCGCACCAACCTGGAGGTGCTGTCGACCCTCGAGCTGCCCATCGAGCAGCGCAAGGAAGTCGTTGGCGACGTCATCCGTACCCAGGGCAGGATCGAGGCGACGCTGTCGGCACTCGAACGGCTGGCCCAAAGCGAACTGACCACCGTCGACGATTTCGTCCCGTTCGACATCACCGAACTGCTCGATCGCGCCGCGCACGACGCGGTTCGCGTTTATCCCGACCTGGATGTGTCGCTGGTGCCCTCGCCGACTGTGTTGATGGTAGGGTTGCCGGTCGGGTTGCGGCTGGTGGTCGACAACGCGATCGCCAACGCGGTCAAACACGGTGGCGCCACCGAAATCCTGCTCAGCGCAACTAGTTCCGCCTATGGCGTGGAACTTGCGATCGACGACAACGGCAGCGGAGTGCCCGAGGAAGAACGGGCCGCGGTCTTCGAACGGTTCTCTCGCGGGTCGACGGCATCGCGGTCAGGCTCGGGGCTAGGGCTGGCGCTGGTTGCCCAGCAGGCCGAATTACACGGCGGCAGCGCAGCATTGAAGACCAGCTCGCTGGGCGGTGCGCGTCTGGTGTTACGGCTGCCCGGAACGCACGACGGTTAGCGCGGCAAGTGACGACGGCGTCCGACCAGCCACCGGATGAGCACGGCGATCACGACAGCGGCCAACGCGGCCAAAAAATACTTTTCGTAGCGCTGGAATTCGGTGTAAATCGCGGCGATGTGTTCGCCGGCCAGAAAACCGACCAAAACCCAGAGGCCCACCCACGCGGTGGCTCCCAGCACGTTGTAGGCGAGAAACCGCCACCAGCGCATGTGCGCCAAGCCGGCCACCACTCCGTTGGTCTGCCGCAATCTGCGCTTTGTCGGCCGCGCCGGAGGTCCATCGAGAACCCCGTTGCTGAAACCGGCGGTGTACGCGCCGCGAAGACAAGTTTTGAGCCGCACGCTGGGCAATCGCCGTCTGAACCAGCCCGCCGCATCCATTATTCTGGTGCCATGGCCGACGGCGAAATAGAGATCAATGCCGCGCACCTGACAGCGGGCGGTGACTCTTGCGATTACGCTGCGGGCTCGGCGCGCAAAGCCCATGAACAGTTGTCGAGTGCACCGCTAGCGTCGGGAATTTTTGGCAGCTTTGCTGAGGCGGATGCCTTTCATGCCAAGCTCAGCGAGGCTCATCGAAGCCATCGCGAGCGGCTGGAGGGCCATCACGCGATGCTGATGGACTTATCGGAAAAATCCAGCCTGGCGGCGCGGACGTTCGTCGATACCGACGAATCGGCTGCCGACCACCTCCGCGCGGCTGGCGACGATTTCAAATAGGGCTAACCGTTGCGCCCGGCGGGACTTGTCCACCTGGATGTGGGCGAGTTGTGCGCTCTTGCCGGTGGCGATCCGTGGCAACTCGATGACGAATTGCAGGCCGGCGACGCGGGCGCAATCAACAACCTGGCGGACGCGTTCCACAGATCTGGCAATCACGTCAAAGAAGCTGATGACGACTTCAACAAGGCGAAGCAGAAATTCCGAGAAGGATACCAACGTAACGGGTCCGAACACCCGATCAATGAGTCGGCCGAGGTTACGCGGGCGACTGCTGCCCTCAATGGGCACCGGGAGCAACTGTCGCAGATCGCGGTCAAACTGGAGCAAGTCGCTGCGACACTGGCGCAAGCGCAGCGCGACAGTGATGCCGACATCGCCGCATTGAACGGGCAATTACACGAACTGGATGACCAGATCGGTGCCGCGGAGGCGGCTGATCAGAATGCCGGCCCATTACGCTTGGCGGCTGCCGGAGCGGTCCAGTCGGCGGTGAAGAACATAGAAACGATTCGCGGTGCATATGCCGGGCAACTGCATGCGGCGGAGGCCACCATGATGGCGAAAGGCTATGTGCCAGACGCGCTCGACGATGTGGATGGGGTCCCCGGTGACGCACCCGCTGACGCGGCCCGTCGCTATGAGCAGTCGGGTCAGCGGGCGGCGGACAGACGCATGATCGATCAAGCCAAAGCCGCGGGCAAAAGTGACTCGGTCGCCATGGTGGGGCAGCCGGGTGGTTACACCGAAGCGGAAGCCGCTGCGGCGCAACGATTACACGACTACGACGTCATCAACGATAAGGCCATCAATGAGCCCGGCCGAAACGCCATCGATGTACACGACCGCGTTCAGGGCCGCCGGTTGGCCGGCGAACGCCTCGACGACTACAACATGGTGCACTCGACTGGCCCGGTCGCTAGAGACCCGGTGCTCGGCGGTGATGCCCGCACCCGCGCCCAAACTCGGCTCGACTTGCAGCAAAAGCTGGAAAAGGGCGGCCTGTCCTGGAGCGCCCAACCGAAGACGCCCGATCAGGCTACCCAGATGATCGATCAAATGGAGGCCAGCGACCGCAACCAGGTGCTCGCGCGTTTGCCCGAGCAGCTATGTGAGGGCGGCATGTCGCGGGAGGGCGCTGCCCAGTTTGTCGAAGAACTTGCCGACGGAAAGATTCCGGAGGAATACCTCGAAGCTGCCTCGGCCGCTGGAAGTGTCTTCGATGCGGGCAAAGAAGGCACTCATAGCTTCGCCGAGCTGCAGCCCACCGGCAAGCATTGGGGCCCCGGAGTCGCCTATTCTGGCGACGATATTGAAGCGCTAAATAGGTTCGGCAGCAAGTTCGGTTACGTCGGCAGTGCGATCGAACTCGGAACCGCCGTCTACGAAGTGACGCATGGCGCTCCGGTTGGCGAAGTCGTCGCCAAGACAGCTAGTGGCTGGGCGGGGGCTTGGGCTTTCGGCCAAGGCGGCGCATGGGCAGGTGGTGCAGTCGCCGGACCGCCGGGAGCGTTCGTGGGTGCACTCCTTCTTGGCACCGCCGGTGCGTTCACCGGTGAATGGCTTGGTGACCATGGATACAAGTGGCTTACGGAGTAAGAAATGACAACGTTATTCATTGTGGTGGCAGTAGGCGGTGTCCTGCTTCCGGTGGTGGCACCTTTCAACAACCGCCGGGTGGAGCGGCTGCTTTTCTGGATCGGCTTCTTCATTGCGATCGCCTCCGCCTTTTTCATCGCCTATCCACCGAATTGGCATACAGGAATCGGCTTATCGCTACTGGCGGCCTTCCTGATGCTCACCACCGCGTATTTCAGCACTTCCAATATAAAGATTCGCGGCAAAATTTACGCATTCAATGTGAGCAATAGCTTGCCCGATCCATCTTCGGACGGAACGCCGCCTACTGGCGGCGAGCAGCTCGACCACGATCCGGCGCCTGATTCGTACGGTGGCGTTGCTACGGCCAAGAAATTCTGGTGGCTACTGATCTTCTTCATAGCGGTGTGTGTTCTAGCCGTGGTAGTTCGAGCAGAAGACAAGCCATGGTGGATGACGCCACTAATGGGAACTATTGGTGTCACCATGGCGGTTTTCGTCGGCTACAGTGACGCCAGCTGGGACTATCCTATCGCCCGCCGCCAGCGCATACAGTTCATCATCATTTCGATCATCACCGTAGGTATGTTCACCATCCTCTATTTTGCCGCATATCGCATTGCAAAGCGTTGGCCATTGCGGCGCAAACGGGACATGGAATATCGTGCACATCCGCGGCACCAAAAGAGATATCCATAACGTGTAGCGCGGTTCGAGGATCGTAACTGTGGGAGCCCGCATCGGGCGGCAACATTTGAAAGCTGATCAGTCGCCGCCCAGCACCCGCCACAGGAATGCGAAGCTGAGTGCGGACTTGAACGCGATCTGCTTGTTGTCGGCCGCGCCGGCATGGCCGCCCTCGATGTTCTCGTAGTACCAGACCCGGTGCCCGGCCGCTTCCAGCGCGGCGGTCATCTTGCGGGCATGCCCCGGATGCACCCGATCGTCGCGGGTCGACGTGGTGATCAACACCGGCGGGTACTGCCGGTCCGGCGAAATATGATGGTACGGGGAATATTCCGAGATGAACTCCCAGTCCGAGGGATCGTCGGGATCGCCGTATTCGGCCACCCAGGACGCCCCAGCCAAAAGTAGGTGGTAGCGCCGCATGTCCAGTAGCGGCACCTGGCACACCAGCGCGCCGAACAATTGCGGGTATTGGGTCAACATGATGCCCATCAGCAGCCCGCCGTTGCTGCCGCCCTGCGCGCCCAGTTGCGGCACCGTGGTGATACCGCGGACCACCAGATCGGCTGCCACCGCCGCGAAGTCCTCGGCCACCTTGTGCCGGCCTGCGCGCATCGCCTGGGTATGCCAGCCCGGACCGTACTCGCCGCCGCCGCGAATGTTGGCCAGCACATACGTGCCGCCGCGGGCCAGCCACAGCCGGCCCAGCACGCCGTCGTATCCGGGAGTGCGGGCCACTTCGAAGCCGCCGTAGCCACCCAGCAGGGTGGGGCCGGCCTTCGCCTCGGCGGACCGCACGACGAAGTAGGGGATCGACGTGCCGTCCCGCGATGACACGAAATGCTGGGTAACACTGAGGTTCTCGGCGTCGAAAAAGGCCGGGGCGGCCTTGACCTCGTGCAGCGGCCCATCGACGGGTCCCTGCAGCAATCGCGACGGGGTGTCGAATCCGCTGGAATCCAGGAAGATCTCGTCACCGGCGTCATCGGCCGCCACGATCACAGTATTGGTATTGGCCGGCACGTCGGTCACCGGACGGCGCTCCCAGCTGCCCGGGGTGACGATCTCGACGCGACTGGCCACATCGGCCAGCGTGACGATCACCAGCCGGTCACGCGTCCACGCGTAGTGGTGCAGGCTGGTGTGCTGGTCGGGTTCGAACACCACCCGTAACTCCGCTGTACCGGCGAGAAATTCGTCATAGTCGGCGGCCAGCAGCGAGCCCGCCCCGTACGCCGCGTTGCCGGTGAACCAGTCGGTGCGCAACTCGATCAACAGCCACTGCCGGTGCACGGACACCGTCGCGTCGGTCGGCGCGTCGATGCGGATCAACTCCGAACCATCCGGGGAGCCGCGCAGTTCGTAAACCTCGTCGTTGAAGAAGTCGACGGCGCGGTTCACGAAGGTGCGCTCGAAATCCGGTGTGCGGTCGGCTCCCGCCGACACGTTGACGTCTGCGCGTGACCCCTCAAAGACGGTTTCAGCGGCCGTCAGTGGCGTGCCGCGGTGCCATCGCTTGACGACCCGCGGGTAGCCGGATTCGGTCAGCGAGTCAGCGCCCAAGTCGGTGCCTACCAGCAGGGTATCTGGCTCAAGCCAGCTGACCTGCGACTTGGCTTCCGGCAACTCGAACCCGCCGGCAACGAATTTGCGTGTCGCCATGTCGAATTCACGAACGATCGCCGCGTCGGAGCCGCCACGGGACAAGCTGACCAGGGCGCGGGTGTGGTCGGGCTCGATGACCTGTGCGCCGGCCCACACCCAGTTCTCGTCATCGGTGCCGGCCAGCTCGTCGACATCGATCAGCACATCCCAATCCGGGGCGTCGGTGCGGTAACTCTCCAAGGTGGTGCGCCGCCACAGACCTCGGGGGTTGGCGGCGTCGCGCCAGAAGTTGTACAGGTATTCGCCGCGGCGCCGCACATACGGGATGCGGGCATCAGTGTCGAGCACCTCCAGAGCCTCGGCGCGCATCTGCTCGAACTGTTCACCGGAGAACTCGTCGACGGTCGGTTCGTTGCGCGCGCGCACCCAGTCCAGCGCGTCGTCACCGGCGATGTCCTCCAGCCACAGATACGGGTCGTCCCACTCGTCATCAGGCATGGAAGTCATTGTGACCGCAGCGGTACTGTGAGCTGTGTAACACCTGAAACGAGGAGTTGATCCGATGACCGTCTTCGCACGTCCGGGCTCTGCAGACGCGCTGATGAGCTTTGAATCCCGGTATGACAACTTCATCGGGGGCGAGTGGGTGGCGCCGGCCCAGGGCCGGTATTTCGAGAACCCGACGCCGGTGACCGGTCAGTCCTTCTGCGAGGTGCCCCGCTCCGACGAAACCGACATCGACAAGGCGCTCGACGCCGCGCACGGTGCCGCGCCGGCGTGGGGTAAGACCCCGCCAGCGCAGCGCGCGGCGATCCTGGCCAAGATCGCCGACCGCATCGACGCCAATCGGGACAACCTGGCGCTGGCCGAAGCCTGGGACAACGGCAAACCCATCCGGGAGGCGCTGTCCGCCGATATCCCGTTGGCCGCCGACCATTTCCGGTACTTCGCCGCCGCGATTCGGGCGCAGGAGGGTTCGCTTTCGCAGATCGACGACGACACCGTCGCCTACCACTTCCACGAGCCATTGGGCGTGGTCGGCCAAATCATTCCGTGGAACTTCCCGATCCTGATGGGCGCCTGGAAACTGGCGCCGGCGATCGCTGCCGGCAACACCGTCGTCCTCAAACCGGCCGAGCAGACCCCGGCCTCCATCCTCTACTTGATGAGCTTGATCGGTGATCTGCTGCCACCGGGTGTGGTCAACGTGGTCAACGGATTCGGCGCTGAGGCGGGCAAGCCGTTGGCGTCGAGCGATCGGATCGCCAAGATCGCATTTACCGGGGAGACCACCACCGGACGGTTGATCATGCAATACGCCAGCCAGAATCTGATCCCGGTCACCCTGGAGCTCGGCGGCAAGAGCCCCAACGTCTTCTTCTCCGACGTAATGGCGGCCAACGACGACTTCCAGGACAAGTCGCTGGAGGGTTTCACCATGTTCGCCCTCAACCAGGGCGAGGTGTGCACCTGCCCATCGCGCAGCCTGGTCCAGGCCGACATCTACGACGAGTTCCTGGAGCTCGCGGCGATCCGCACCAAGGCGGTGCGGCAGGGCGACCCGCTGGACACCGAGACCATGCTGGGCTCACAGGCTTCCAACGACCAGTTGGAAAAGATCTTGTCCTACATCGAAATCGGCAAGGACGAAGGCGCCAAAGTCGTCACCGGCGGCGAGCGCGCCGAGCTGGGCGGCGACCTCTCGGGTGGCTACTACATGCAGCCGACGATCTTCTCCGGCCACAACAAGATGCGGATCTTCCAGGAAGAGATTTTCGGCCCGGTCGTGGCGGTCACGTCGTTCACCGACTACGACGACGCGATGGGGATTGCCAACGACACCCTCTACGGCCTGGGCGCCGGCGTATGGAGCCGCGACGGCAACACCGCCTACCGCGCCGGCCGCGACATCAAGGCCGGCCGAGTGTGGGTCAACTGCTATCACGTGTATCCACCGCACGCGGCGTTCGGCGGTTACAAGCAGTCCGGGTTCGGCCGCGAGTGTCACAAGATGGCCCTCGAGCACTACCAGCAAACCAAGAACCTGATGGTGTCCTACTCGGACAAGGCGCTCGGCTTCTTCTGATGCGCGTCGGCGACGATGCAGAGCATGGCGATGAGGAGGAGCGGCGCCATGGGGCCGACCGCGTGGTGATCACCGCCGCCGCCGCCAACCTGCTGGAGCAGCTGACCGAGCGGCACGGCGCGGTGATGTTCCACCAGTCCGGCGGCTGCTGCGACGGGTCATCGCCGATGTGCTATCCCGACGGGGACTTCATCGTCGGCGACCGCGACGTGTTGTTGGGTCTGCTTGATGTGACAGACGGAGTGCCGGTGTGGATCTCCGGCCCGCAGTTTCAGGCCTGGAAGCACACCCAGCTCGTCATCGACGTGGTGCGCGGCCGCGGCGGCGGGTTCAGCCTGGAAGCTCCGGAGGGGATGCGATTCCTGTCTCGCGGGCGTGCCTTCACCGACGCCGAGAACACCGAACTGGCAGCCGCGCCGGTGATCACCGGCGCCGACTACGCCCGCGGTGAGCGTCCGCCGCAGCGCAGCCCGGTGGTGACCGAGGCCACTGACGCATGCCCAATACCGACGGGACGCGCCGGACCGGTACCGCAGTAGCCGGTAGCCACCGCAGTAACGTGGGAAAGCGTGATCCCACTGCCCCGTCCATGGCTGCTGACCAGCGCGATGCTGGTCGGCACCGCGCTCGGATTAGTGGCCGGTGTCGCGGCGACGGTGGTGGTTCGGACACCGGTTCGGCCCGATGTCGTCATCGGATTGGTGCTCGGGGTGCCCACCGTGATCGGACTGCCGATGATCCTGCTCTTCAGACGACGCTGGGCCACCGCAGTGGGCGTGTGTGCGCTGGCGCTGGCGCCCGGGTGGTTTGGTGCGCTCGTCGCAATTGAGGTGGTGATGGCTTCTGCCTGAGCAGGACCGCGACGGCCGCGAATCGCTGCCGCAGACCGAACCGTACGTGCCGACCTTCGACACCGGTGCACAGCCCCGGGCCGACGAACCGCCGACGTCGGGTCGGCCCCGCCGACGGTGGCGACGAAAGCCCAAGCCCGCAGCCCCGGATCCATCACCGGCGGAGCCCACGACACAGCTGCCGCCCACCGTTCCGCCGGGGTCGGCGGTGCCGGCCGGGCCGAGGACCGAGCTGGGAGCGGAGGATGCGCCCTTGATCGAGGCCATTCCGGTGCAGTCGAGCGGCGCACCCGCCGCGCCGCCCGCCGAGTTCGCGTCGGAGCCGATTCCGCCCGCCGCGCATTCCGTGACGGTGCCCGGCCGCTACTACTACCTGAAGTGGTGGCAGCTGGTCCTGGTGATCGTCGCGGTGTGGATCCCGGCAGCGGTGATCGGCGTAGCCCTGTTCTCCTGGTGGTACTCGCTGCCCGACAAAACACCCGCCGTGTTCGTCGTGCTGATCTACGTCGTGGTGTGCACGGTCGTCGGGTTGATGATGGCGATGGTGCCGAGCAGGCCGCTCGTTTCGGCGTTAGCGATCGCGGTGATGTCGGCAGTGTTCGCGTCGGCTGCCGCCGCTTCCCCGTTATACGGTCACTACTACTGCCAGGTGCATTACCAGCAGGGCGGCCACTGCCTGGCCGGGATCATCCCGTACTGAGCGCCAAGTCACGATTGCATCCCGGCTTCGCGGGTGCCCGCCGCAGTGGTCTATGGTCTACACCGACGGTGTTGAACTTGGTCGCCGTACCGCGCCTCATGCCCGTGAACCAGGTAACAGATCGGACGTGACGCGAAATGCTGCGGTACCCGAACCTTCTCTGCTGCGTGCGCTGAACGTCGATGGCTATCACCGACGTACCTGAATACGCCCATTTGAGCGATGCGGACATCAAGGAGCTCGGCGTCGCGCTGGAGGCGATCGGTTGCGAAATCGAGGCTTCGCGCGGTGCCAAGGATCGCGCATACATCAAGCGCGTCATCACTTTTCACCGTTGCCTCGAGGTCGCCGCGAGACTGGCCATCGTCGGGAGCAAAGGCAAGTTCGGCTGGGCGGTCGGAACCACGGCCCTGGCCGCGGCGAAGTGCATCGAGAACATGGAACTCGGTCACAACATTATTCACGGCCAATGGGATTGGATGAACGACCCAGAAATCCATTCCAGTACGTGGGAATGGGACATGGTCGGTCCCTCGTCGCAGTGGCGGTCCTCTCACAACCACCGGCACCACGTGTTTGCGAACGTCGTCGG
Source organism: Mycobacterium sp. NGS51 (assembly GCF_059812525.1). Lineage (NCBI taxonomy): Bacteria > Bacillati > Actinomycetota > Actinomycetes > Mycobacteriales > Mycobacteriaceae > Mycobacterium > Mycobacterium sp. NGS51. The sequence goes on along the minus strand of NZ_JCALCV010000020.1, from coordinate 49,149 downwards.
CGTGGACGAGGACCTTGGATTCCGAATCATGCGAGTGACTCGGGACCAGGACTGGCGACCGGCGGCATTGCTGCAGCCGTTGTACGCGGTGCTGCTGGCGATGGCCTTCGAATGGGGCGTCGCGGTGCACGGCTTGTATTCGGTGCAGGACTATGAACCGACAGAGGCCGGTAAAGCCGCCCACAAACGGGCGCTGGTCCGCAAGATCGCACGCCAAGTCGTCAAGGACTATGTCCTCTTTCCCGCGCTGAGCCTTCGGCGGTGGCGCCGCACGCTCGGGGCCAACGTGGTGGCCAATGGACTGCGCAATGCGTGGGCATACATCGTGATCGTCTGCGGTCACTTCGCGGACGGAGCGGAGAAGTTCACCCCGTCAGTGCTGGAGGGCGAGACGAAGCCCGAATGGTATCTCCGGCAAATGTTGGGGACCGCGAATTTCCGGGCCGGGTCGGTACTGGCGTTCATGAGTGGCAACCTCTGCTACCAAATCGAGCATCACCTCTTTCCGGGCCTACCGAGCAATCGGTACCCGGAGATCGCCGAACGGGTGCGCGCCTTGTGCGCCGCCTACGACCTGCCCTACACGACCGGTTCGTTGCTTCGCCAGTACCTGCTCACCGTGCGCACCATCTGCAAACTGGCACTGCCGGACCGGTTTCTGTCCGCTACCTCCCACGACGCACCAGAGACGGCGTCGGAGGACAAATTCCGCAATGACTCGAAAATTTCCGAATCATCAGGGGTCGGGGGCGACGTGCGGCGAAGTGGATTGGCGACCGCAATATTCGCCCGCAGGCATGGGCGCCGTCAGTTGGCCGCTTAATCAAGGCCGGGGCGGCCCGTTACTGTAGTGCCGTGACCCACTATGACGTCGTCGTCCTCGGAGCCGGCCCCGGCGGTTACGTCGCCGCGATCCGCGCCGCCCAGCTGGGGTTGAACACCGCCGTCGTCGAACCCAAATACTGGGGGGGAGTGTGCCTCAACGTCGGCTGCATCCCGTCCAAGTCGTTGCTGCGTAACGCCGAACTCGCCCACATCTTCACTAAAGAGGCCAAGACCTTCGGGATCAGCGGCGAGGCCGGGTTCGACTATGGCATTGCCTACGACCGCAGCCGCAAGGTGGCCGACGGCCGGGTTGCCGGTGTGCACTTCCTGATGAAGAAGAACAAGATCACCGAGATCCACGGCTACGGCAGGTTCACCGATGCCAACACGCTGTCGGTCGAACTCAACGACGGCGGGACCGAACAGGTCAGCTTCGACAACGCAATCATCGCCACCGGCAGCAGCACTCGGCTGGTGCCGGGCACGTCGCTGAGCGACAACGTGGTCACCTACGAAGAGCTGATCATGACCCGCGAGCTGCCGGCCTCGATCATCATCGCCGGAGCCGGCGCCATCGGCATGGAGTTCGGATACGTACTGGCCAACTACGGTGTCGAGGTCACCATCGTCGAATTCCTGCCGCGGGCCCTGCCCAACGAAGACGCCGAAGTGTCTAAAGAGATCGAGAAGCAGTTCAAGAAGCTGGGTGTCAAAGTCCGCACCGGCACCAAGGTGGAGTCGATCTCCGACGACGGATCACAGGTGACGGTCACGGTCAGCAAGGACGGCAAAGCGGAGGAGCTCAAGGCCGATAAGGTGTTGCAGGCCATCGGCTTTGCGCCCAACGTGGAAGGTTACGGCCTGGAGGCGGCCGGGGTGGCGCTGACCGACCGCAAAGCAATCGGCATCAACGACTACATGCGGACGTCCGTGTCGCACATCTATGCCATCGGTGACGTCACCGGGCTGCTGCAACTGGCGCACGTCGCGGAGGCTCAGGGCGTCGTCGCCACCGAAACCATCGGCGGCGCAGAGACTTTGGTGCTTGGTGACTACCGGATGTTACCGCGCGCCACGTTCTGCCAACCCCAGGTGGCCAGCTTCGGGCTCACCGAGCAGCAGGCCCGCGACGAAGGGTATGACGTCAAAGTCGCCAAGTTCCCGTTTACCGCTAACGGCAAAGCACACGGTCTTGGCGATCCCAGCGGGTTCGTCAAGCTGGTCGCGGACGCGAGATACGGCGAACTACTCGGCGGGCACTTGATCGGCCATGACGTGTCGGAGTTGCTGCCGGAGCTCACGCTGGCGCAGAAGTGGGACCTGACCGCAACTGAGTTGGCGCGCAACGTGCATACGCATCCGACGATGTCTGAGGCGTTGCAGGAATGCTTCCACGGCTTGACCGGTCACATGATCAATTTCTAAAACCGTGGATACCGGGTCGGTGTGGGGTGTGGTTGGCGGCGCGGCCGTCGGCTACATCGCCTGGTTGGTGGTGATGACGGTCGGCAACGCCGTCACCACGGTGAGCCGCTGGAGCCTGGCCGCGTTGATACTCTCTGTGCTGCTGGCGATCTGGGCCGTGCTGTGGGGGCGGCGGCAACGTGAGCGGCGCAACTACCCGATCGCCGCGTTTGTGTTCGGCTTACCGATTCTTCCGGTTGTGCTGTCCCTGGCGGTACTGGCCGCCACTTACCTGTGATCTGGATCTGGGTGGTCCAGCGGGATCTCGAGGGCCGACATGGTGGCGGCCAGTCCATCGTATTGTGCTGCCAGCAAGCAGAATTCGATCAGCTGGCGGCGATCGAGATGAGCGGACAACTGCTGCCAGACCTCGTCGTTGATCGAGCGGTTGTTGATGAACTCGTCGGTGGCGCGCAGCAACACCTGCTGTCGATCGGTAAGGCGCTTAGACGCTTCGGGCCAGCCGAAGATGGCCTCCTGGGTCTGCGCATCTAGCCCGCGCCGACGTGCTATCGGGCGGTGATGCTGCAACTCGTATTCGCACGCGCGTAGGTGCGCGACTCGAAGGATCACCAACTCGGTGTCCACCGCCGGCAGCCGGCCACGCAGCAGTCGGGCCCCGTAGAACGCCCATGCCCAGAAGAGCAGTCGACGTTGGCCCAGGGTCGTGAACAGATGAAACTCCGGTGCCCGAACCGTGCGTGCGCCCAGCTTGGCCAGCACCCAGTTGATCGGGCCCAATTCGCGGTACTGCCCCGACGGGATGCGCGTGCTCACGGTTGCTTCACCAGGTAGGGCGACACCGTGCTGCGGTGCTCATCGAGGTCTAATGCGCGGCCCAGCGCAGGGAACGCCCGTTGGGGACAGTTGTCGCGCTCGCAGACCCGACAGCCCGCGCCGATCGGTGTGGCGACATCGCCCGACAAGTCGAGTCCTTCCGAATAGACGAGCCGGTGGGCGTGCCGCAATTCGCAGCCCAGTCCGATCGCGAAGGTTTTACCGGGCTGACCATACCGCGCCGCTCGTCGTTCCACAGTGCGGGCCACCCACATGTAGTTGCGGCCGTCGGGCATCTGAGCGATTTGCACCAAGATCTTGCCGGGATTGGCGAACGTCTCGTAGACATTCCACAACGGACAGGTCCCGCCGCTGGACGAGAAGTGAAAACCGGTGGCGGACTGTCGCTTTGACATGTTGCCCGCGCGGTCGACCCGGACGAATGAGAACGGCACGCCGCGCATCGACGGCCGCTGCAGGGTGGACAGGCGATGCCCGATGGTCTCGTAGCTGACGCGGTAGAACGACGAGAGCCGCTCGATGTCGTAGCGGAAATTCTCGGCGCTGTCGTGAAACTGGCGGTAAGGCAACACAGTGGCGGCGGCGAAGTAGTTGGCCAGGCCCAGCCGTGCCAGCTTGCGCGACTCCTCGCTGGTGAACTTGCCGTCGGTGACCATGGTGTCGATGAGGTCGCCGAACTCCAGATACGCCAATTCGGCGGCCATCTTGAATACCCGCTGGCCCCACGACAAGTGATTGCTGATATCCAGCGTCTTGGCGTCCGGGTCGTAGCGATGCAGCACCGCCTCGCCAAGATCAATACGGCGGTTGATGTGCACACCGTGCACGTCGGTGAGCCGGTTGGCCAGCTCGACGGCCAGCTCACCGCGGTGCATCCGCATCCGCACGGTGAGATCCTCTGCCGCCGTATCCAACTCGTGGAGATAGTTCTGGCGCTGGTAGAAGTAGTCGCGCACTTCTTCGTGCGGCATGGTGATCGATCCGCTGCCGCTGCCGTCGGAAAACCGTTCTTCGGTGGCCGCGGCCAGTTGTGCGGTGGTGATCCGGTAGCGCCGGTGCAGGTTGACCATCGCGCGGGCTAAGCCGGGGTGGGCGCTGACCATTTCGGCCACCTCGGGCAAGTCGACGTCGATGTCCAGGTCGCGGTCCATGGTCACCTCGCGCAGCTCGGCGACCAGCCGGGTGTCGTCCTGAGAGGCGAAGAACGTCGCGTCGACCCCGAAGACCTCGGTGATCCGTAGCAGCACGGCCACCGTCAGTGGTCGTACATCGTGCTCGATCTGGTTGAGGTAACTGGGCGAGATCTCCAGCATCTGGGCCAGCGCGGCCTGGCTGAACCCGCGTTCGCTGCGCAGCTGCCGAACACGCGAGCCGACGAAGGTCTTGGACACCCGATCAGGTTACCCGGGTTGTGAAGGTGGGCTTCGCAGACTTGGCACTCCGACATGGATTGGCGCGCTGCCTCGGTGGTTTAGCATAATTTGCCGGAGGGTGGGGAGTAATCGGGGAGTAAATCGTGAGCCTGGATAAAACATTGATGCCGGTGCCGGACGGGCATCCCGACGTCTTCGACCTGGAATGGCCGTTGCGTGTTGCCGACATCGACCGCGAAGGCCGGCTGCGCTTCGATGCGGCCGCCCGGCACATTCAGGACATCGGCCAGGACCATTTGCGCGAACTGGGCTTTGAAGACACTCACCCGTTATGGATAGTCCGGCGCACCGTGGTCGACCTGGTTCGCCCGGTGGAGTTCCAGGACATGCTGCGTATGCGCCGGTGGTGTTCGGGCACCTCCAATCGGTGGTGTGAGATGCGGGTCCGCATCGACGGCCGCAGGGGCGGGCTGATGGAGTCCGAGGCGTTCTGGATCAACATCAATCGCGAAACTCAAGGCCCGGCGCGGATCGCCGACGATTTCATCGAGGGCCTGCGGCGCACGACCAGCGTCGACCGCCTGCGGTGGAAGGCGTATCTGACCGCCGGTGACCGTGAGGACGCCGTGGAAATCCACGAGTATCCGGTCCGGGTTACCGACATCGACTTGTTCAACCACATGAACAACTCGGTGTACTGGGGCGTGATCGAGGACTACCTGTCGTCACACCTGGACATGCTGAAGGCGCCGCTGCGGGTGGCCATCGAGCACGACGCCCCGGTCTCGCTGGGCGACAAACTGGAGATCATCTCGCACATCCACCCGCCCGGATCCACCGAGCGATTCGGTGCCGGCCTGGCGGATCGCACTGTTACAACGCTCACATACGCGGTCGGCGACGAGACGAAAGCGGTCGCCGCGCTCTTCGCGCTGTAACCGGCCGCCGGCCCCGGCGTTCTTGGCAAACATGGGTATTGACCTGCGCAATCGTGTTACCGACGGGTAACTACTGAAACGGTTCAGAAAACCCGAGCTTTGCAAGCTTTGCAAATGAGTGCAAAGTCCTAGCCAAACTTGGCAACTTAAACGGGTGGACCTGCGGAGCTAACTTGTGCCATCTTCGATTTAGCAAACCAGTGAAGCCGCTGCGGAGTTAACAAGCCTGGAAACCACTCGGGTCTTTCGCGGCGGTGACGAACCTCAAGGAGCACCTCAATGTCGACCGTTGGCACGCCGAAGAGCGCCGAGCAAATCCAGCACGACTGGGACACCAACCCGCGGTGGCGCGACGTGACCCGCACCTACAGCGCTGAGGATGTGGTGGCGCTGCAGGGCCACGTCGTCGAGGAGAACACGCTGGCTCGCCGGGGCGCCGAGGTGCTCTGGGAGCAGCTGCACGACCTGGAGTACATCAACGCGCTGGGCGCGCTCACCGGAAACATGGCGGTGCAGCAGGTTCGCGCCGGGCTGAAGGCCATCTACCTGTCCGGTTGGCAGGTCGCCGGTGACGCGAACCTGTCCGGTCACACCTACCCCGACCAGAGCCTGTACCCGGCCAACTCGGTGCCGCAGGTCGTGCGCCGGATCAACAACGCACTGCTGCGCGCCGACCAGATCGCCAAGGTCGAGGGCGACACCTCGGTGAAGAACTGGCTGGCGCCGATCGTCGCCGACGGCGAGGCCGGCTTCGGTGGCGCGCTCAACGTCTTCGAGCTGCAGAAGGCAATGATCGCGGCCGGTGTCGCGGGCTCGCACTGGGAAGACCAGCTGGCTTCGGAGAAGAAGTGCGGCCACCTGGGCGGCAAGGTGCTGATCCCGACTCAGCAGCACATCCGCACGCTGACCTCGGCCCGGCTGGCCGCCGACGTGTGCGACGTCCCGACGGTGGTCATCGCCCGCACCGACGCCGAGGCGGCGACGCTGATCACCTCCGACGTCGACGAGCGTGACCAGCCGTTCATCAGCGGTGAGCGCACCCGCGAGGGCTTCTACCGCACCCGCAACGGCATCGACCCGTGCATCGCCCGGGCCAAGGCCTACGCGCCGTTCGCGGACCTGATCTGGATGGAGACCGGCACTCCCGACCTCGAGCTGGCCAAGAAGTTCTCCGAGTCGGTCAAGGCGGAGTTCCCCGACCAGATGCTGGCCTACAACTGCTCGCCGTCGTTCAACTGGCGCAAGCATCTCGACGATGCGACCATCGCCAAGTTCCAAAAGGAGCTTGCCGCAATGGGATTCAAGTTCCAGTTCATCACGCTGGCCGGCTTCCACGCACTCAACTACTCGATGTTCGACCTGGCCTACGGGTATGCCCGCAACCAGATGAGCGCCTACGTCGAGCTGCAGGAGCGCGAGTTCGCGGCCGAGGAGCGGGGCTACACCGCGACCAAGCACCAGCGCGAGGTGGGTGCGGGTTACTTCGACCGCATCGCCACCACCGTTGACCCGACCTCGTCGACGACCGCGCTGACCGGCTCCACCGAAGAGGGCCAGTTCCACTGAGCCCTACGCCGAATGTGAAACTGTTGCGAGTTTTCCGCCGATTTCTCGCAACAGTTTCACGCTCGGCGCAAGGAGGAACATGATCGAACGAGTAGGCGTCGTCGGAGCCGGACAGATGGGCGCCGGGATCGCGGAGGTGTCAGCGCGCGCCGGGGTCAACGTGACGGTCTTCGAAACCACCGAAGCACTCGTTACCGCCGGCCGTAATCGCATCGCCAAGTCGCTGGACCGCGGCGTCAGCGCGGGCAAGATCACCGAACGCGAACGTGACGACGCCGCCGCGTTGCTGACCTTCACCACCGACCTCAAGGACCTTGCCGACCGCCAACTCGTGATCGAGGCCGTCATCGAGGACGAGACCGTCAAGGCCGGCCTGTTCGCCGAACTGGACAACACCATCACCGATCCCGAGGCGGTGCTGGCGTCGAACACCTCCAGCATTCCGATCATGAAGCTGGCCGCGGCGACGAAGAACCCGCGGCGAGTGCTCGGGTTGCACTTCTTCAACCCGGTGCCGGTGCTGCCGCTGGTCGAACTGGTCTGCACGCTGGTCACCGACGAAGCCGCCGCGGCCCGCACCGAGCAATTCGCCAGTGAGGTGTTGGGCAAGCAGGTGGTGCGTTGTTCGGACCGGTCCGGCTTCGTGGTGAACGCGCTGCTGGTGCCCTACCTGCTGTCGGCCATCCGGATGGTCGAGGCCGGCTTCGCCAGCGTCGAAGATGTCGACAAGGCCGTGGTTGCCGGGCTTTCCCACCCGATGGGGCCGCTGCGGCTGTCCGACTTGGTCGGCCTGGACACGTGCAAGCTGATCGCCGACAAGATGTTCGAGGAATTCAAGGAGCCGCAGTACGCCCCGCCGCCGCTGCTATTGCGCATGGTCGAGGCGGGCCTGTTGGGCAAAAAATCCGGGCAGGGCTTCTACTCTTACTAGAGCCGGGCATTCCGAACTGACCAGAGTTGCGGTGCGCGCCACATCCGTCAGATGGGGTCGTACCGTCTCTCACAGCTACGGTAAGGTGCTATCCCCAGGGGGGTCCAATGCGCGCGATAGGTAACTGATGGAAATGACAAAACTAAGACCGTACTACGAAGAGTCCCAAGCGATCTACGATCTTTCCGATGAGTTCTTTTCATTGTTCCTTGACCCGACGATGACGTACACCTGCGCATACTTCGAGCGCGACGACATGACGCTCGAGGAAGCCCAGAATGCGAAGCTGGATCTGGCCCTGGACAAGCTGAACCTCGAGCCGGGCATGACGCTGCTCGACGTCGGCTGCGGGTGGGGCGGAGCGCTGGTCCGGGCGGTCGAGAAATACGACGTCAACGTCATCGGCATCACGCTCAGCCGCAATATGTGCGACTACAGCAAGGCCAAGCTGGCCAGCATCCCGACGAAGCGCACCGCGGAGGCGCGGCTGCAAGGCTGGGAAGAATTCGACGAGAAAGTCGATCGGATCATCACCGTCGAGGCCTTCGACGCGTTCAAAAAGGAACGGTATGCCGCATTCTTTGAGCGCGCCCGCGACATCATGCCCGACGACGGCCGGATGTTATTGCACAGCCTGTTCACGCATCCATGGACGTATTGGCATGAGCATGACATTCCGGTGACGATGACCGATTTGCGGTTCATGCGGTTCATCAGCCAGGAAATTTTTCCTGGCGGCCAGATGCCCTCCCAGGAGGACATCCTTGAATATTCGCAGGGTGCCGGATTCTCAGTCGGGCAAATCCAGAATTTGCGCCCGCACTACGCGCGGACGTTGGACACGTGGGCGGCTAACCTGCAGGCCAATCGGGACCGCGCCATCGCTGTCCAGTCCGAAAAGGTCTACGAACGCTTCATGCGCTACCTGACCGGGTGCGCGGACTTTATGCGGCGCGGCATCACCGACGTCGCGCAATTCACCCTGACCAAATAGCAAAGGCCATGCGCCGCAAGGCGCAAGACTGAGCTCGTGCCGACGACCAATGGCCGTTAGGCAGCTTTCTTCTCCATGGTGAACTGGCAGACGTTGGTGTAGCCGTCGCGGAACAGCTCGCGGCATCCGGTCAGGTACTTGATGAAGGTCTCGTACATCTGCTCGCCCTTGAGCTCGATCGCCTCGTCCTTGTGCGCTTCGAGTGCCTTGGCCCAGGTGTCCAGGGTGCGGACGTAGTTCTTGCCGATGAAGTGGTGCCGGGTGATGTCGAAACCAGCCTCGGTGGCGTACTTGTTGACGATGTCGACCTGCGGCAAGCGGCCGCCCGGGTAGATCTCTTTGCGGATGAAGCTGATGAACCGCATCAGCGACATCGTCCTTTTCAGCCCGAGCTTTTCGCCCTCCTCGGCCGACGGCACCACGATGGTGTGCAGCAGCATCTTCCCGTCGTCGGGCAGCACGTTGTGGCACATCTTGAAAAAGTCGGCGTAGCGCTCGTAGGTGCCGATCCCGTCGGCGAAGTGCTCAAACGCCCCCAGCGACACAATGCGATCGACCGGTTCGTCGAACTCTTCCCAGCCGTGCAGCCGCACCTCTTTGGACCGCGGCGAGTCCATCTCGTCGAATTTTTGCCGGCAGTGCGCCAACTGGTTCTCGCTCAGCGTCAGACCGATGACGTTGACGTCGTACTTGTCGATCGCGTGCCGCATGGTCGAACCCCAACCACTGCCGATGTCGAGCAGCGTCATCCCGGGCTCCAGTCCCAGTTTGCCCAGGGCCAGGTCACGTTTGGCGTGCTGAGCTTCTTCCAGCGTCGTGGCGCCATCTTCCCAGTACGCGCAGCTGTAGGTCATCGACGGATCGAGCCACAGCTTGAAGAATTCGTTCGACCGGTCATAGTGCGACTGGACGTTGTCGACATCCGGCTTCAGTTCGGTTTCCCCCGTGCCCTTTACCCCACTCATAGGCGCCGACCTTATACGGCCGCTCGGGCCCCGGCAATCGTGCCCCCGCAGGATCGGGACGACGCCGCAGTGCGGGATAAGTGAGGCTCCGTTCGCGGCGGCGCGAACCAAGGCCAGGTTTACGCTTGATCGGTATTAGGCCGGGGTAATTGGGTGGTATTGGAAGGGCCATCGAGGGAAAGGAACGAAGCAGCGCCATGGCCGAGTTCTCGACCGGAAATGGTTTCCCTGATGTGGTTGTCACCGGTGTTGCAATGACCACCGCCCTGTCAACCGACGCGGACAGCACGTGGAAGAAGCTGCTGGACGGACAGAGCGGAATCCGCAAGCTCGATGATCAATTCGTCGAGCAGTTCGACCTCCCGGTTCGTATCGGCGGGCATCTGCTCGAGGATTTCGACCACGAACTGACGCGGGTAGAACTGCGCCGGTTCTTGTTTCTGCAGAAGATGTCGACGGTGCTCGGCCGACGCGTCTGGGCCAATGCCGGCTCGCCCGACGTCGATCTCACCCGGTTGATGGTCTCCATCGGCACCGGGATGGGTTCGACGGAGGAGATGGTCGCCTTCTACGACGACATGCGCGAGCGCGGTATCCGGGCGATAGGCCCGCTGGGCGTGCAGCAGGCCATGCCCAACGCCGCGGCGGCGGCGGTCGGGCTGGAACGGGGTGCCAAAGCCGGCGTCTCTACCCCGGTATCCGCCGACGCCGCCGGCGCTGAGGCCATCGCCCATGCGTGGCGCAGCATCGTGCTCGGTGAAGCCGAGATCGCGATCTGCGGCGGCGTCGAGACCAGAATCGAGGCGGTTCCCAGCGCGGCGTTCAGCCAGATGGGCCTGCTTTCGACGAACAACGACGATCCCGCCGGTGCGTGCCGCCCGTTCGACCAGGATCGCGACGGATTTGTGTTCGGCGAAGCCGGTGCGCTGCTGGTGGTTGAGACCGAGGACCACGCGAAGGCCCGCGGCGCCAACATCTTTGGCCGGCTGATGGGCGCCGGCATCACCTCGGATGGCTACCACATGGTGGCGCCCGATCCCAATGCCGAACGGGCCGGCCACGCGATGACCCGTGCGATCCACCTCGCGGGGCTGACCTCGGCCGACATCGACCACGTCAACGCCCACGCCGCCGGCACCGCAGTCGGCGATCTGGCTGAAGCGAAGGCAATCAACAAGGCGTTGGGCGCCCACCGGCCGGCGGTCTACGCGCCCAAAGCTGCGCTGGGCCATTCGATCGGCGCGGTCGGCGCTGTGGAGTCGATCCTGACCGTAATGGCACTGCGGGACGGGATCGTCCCCCCGACTTTGAACCTGCGCAATCTTGATCCTGACATCGAGCTGGACGTGGTGGTCGGCGAGGCGCGACCTGGCCACTACGAGTATGCGATCAGTAATTCGTTCAGTTTTGGCGGCCATAATGTCGCGTTGGCCTTCGGCAGATACTGACGCCCGGATCAGACGGCCCGTAGCACCGCGCCGATTGCCAGGCCCACCACCAGCAGGGCACCGGCCTGACGCACGTGCACCCAGGCCAACGCCGCATACCACAGCGGCCACACGGGGAACCCCTCCGGCGGCGACTCAGGCGGCGGGCGACGAAAATACGGCCATACCTTGACAAGTCGGGGCAGCGCCAAGACGACGAGCAGTGCCGGCCAGGGCATCGCTTGCGCCAACACCGCCGCGACGACCAGGCAATAGAACCCGACCATCATTCCCAGCGTGGCCGCACGGGCGCGGGCTTCGCCGAGCATCACCGGCAGCGTGCGAATGCCGAGCGGCTCGTCGTAGGGGATTTTGTCGATGTGCTTGCCCATCAGCACCGTCGTGCACAGCAATCCGTAGGGCAGTGACGCCAGCACAACCTCCCAGCCCACCGTCCCGACCGCGGAATAGTACGTCCCGCAGACCATCAACGGTCCCCAGACGACGAAGACGTCGGGCTCGCCCAGCCCGCGCTTCTTCAGCCGCACCGGCGGGGCGGTATAGGCGACGCTAAGCAGGAAGCCGGACAGCGCAAACGCCAGCACCGGCCAACCGCGCGCCCACGTCAGCACGATCAGGATGGCCAGGTCGGCCACATTCACGACGGCGATCGCCACCAGCAGGGTGCGGCGGCTGACCAGCCCCGACAGCACCGGATGCGGAGCGTAGAGGGCGCGCGGATAGCTGGCGCTGTCGGTCCCGGTTTGGGTGTCGTACAGGTCGTTCATCAAGTTGTTGGCAGTGTGTGCCAACGTGATTCCGACGATCGCGAGGACCAGCCAGCGCCAGTCCAGCCCCGGTTGTCCGACGGCCAGCAGCGCGGCGACCAGACCGGAAACCAGCGTCATCGGAAGCACCGCGGCGCGGGTGACGACGATCCAGCGGGTGACGGCATCGACCGGTCCGTCGGGGGGCGGATTGGTGGTCCGCAATGCGTAAGCCCAGGACCGCAGTCGCGAGCGGGCCGTCACCTCAGTCATCACTTGAGCCTAGGCCGAGATCAGGACCTCAGCGCGGGCGTAGGGGCACGACCGGCGACGGATGCGGTTGATTCCGAAAGTTCTCCAGCGACCCGCCGACCTCGACGATCCCGACAAGCGCATTCCAACTCAGCATTGTCAGGTAATCGATCAGCTCGTCGGCACTCATCCGCGGGTTCAACAACCAGGAGTGGGTGGCCAGTTGCACGCCACCGACGATCATGTACGCCCACGGCTCGACGCCGCCGACGTCCATCCCCGCCGGCTTCATCCGCCGTCGCAGCATCACGGCGAGCATCCGAGCGATGATCCGTTCGGAGTCGGCGACCACCTTGTTCTTGCCGGCCGAGTTGTTGGCCATCACAAACCGGTAGGGCTCGGGTTCGGCCGCGACGGTGTCGACGTAAACCCGGATGATCTCGCGAGTTAGGTCGAAGCCGTCGAGATTCGACGACAGCGCCGCGGCCATGTTGGGGATCAGCGTGATCTGCGCGAACCGCATCATCACTGCGGTCGTCAGATCGTTCTTGTCGACGAAATAGCGGTACAGGACAGTTTTGGAGACCCCGATCTCGCCGGCGATCTCGTCCATGCTCACGTATTGCCCGCGCCGCCGGATCGCCTCGATGGTCCCGTCGATCAACTCGTTGCGACGCTCCACCTTGTGCTGGTGCCATCGTCGCTTCCGGCCATCGGTCTTTGGGGTCCCGGCCGGGGCCTGCTGTGCCACTATTGCTGATTCCCATCCACTCGACGCCCTCGATACTACTGGTTAGTACTGCTCTGCAGTTGCGGGCGGTAACAGTTACTTCGCGCACTAGATACCTGATAGCGGATGATGGTGTGGTGGTACATCGAGCCAATCCGGCGGCCCGTCCGGCCGTGACGGACTTGATCCCGCTGCCGACGAGGGCGCGCCGAACTGCCGCGTCGCTGGCGGAGTCGTTCGCCGGGGCCGACCCGCAGGCAGACGCCGAGCGGCGCCGGGGACTGCGCCGGATGAAAGTCGTGGCGCTGAGTTTCCTGGTTGGCGCCACCGCGGTCTTCCTGGGTTGCCGGTGGGCTCAGACCGGCGGCACCGCCCCCACGTGGGTGGGTTATGTCGGTGCGGCCGCGGAGGCGGGCATGGTCGGTGCACTAGCGGACTGGTTCGCGGTCACCGCGCTGTTCAAGCATCCGCTCGGTATCCCGATTCCGCACACCGCGATCATCAAGCGCAAAAAAGACCAGCTTGGCGAGAGCCTTGGGACGTTCATCCGGGAGAACTTCCTGTCGCCGCCGGTCGTCGAGACCAAACTGCGGGATGGTCAGATCGCCGGACGGTTGGGCAAGTGGCTGTCGGAGACCTCTCATGCCCAGCGGGTGGCCACCGAAACGGGCACGGTGCTGCGGGTGCTGGTGGAACTGATGCGCGACGAGGACGTTCAGCAGGTCATCGACCGGATGATCGTGCGGCGCATCGCCGAGCCGAAGTGGGGTCCGCCGGCGGGCCGGGTGCTGTCCACCTTGCTGGCCGAGAACCGGCAGGAGGCGCTCATCCAGTTGCTGGCCGACCGGGCGTTCCAGTGGTCGCTGAACGCCGGAGAGGTGATCCAACGGGTGGTTGAGCGTGACTCGCCAAGCTGGTCGCCGCGGTTCGTCGACCACCTGGTCGGCGATCGCATCCACCGCGAGCTGATGGATTTCACCGACAAGGTCCGCCGCGACCCCTTCCACGAGCTGCGTCGCTCAGCCACTCGCTTTCTCTTCGAGTTCGCCGACGATCTGCAGCACGACGAGGCCACCATCGCCCGGGCCGAGGCCGTCAAGGAGCAACTGATGGCCCGCGACGAGGTCACCAACGCCGCGGCGACCGCTTGGAAGACGCTGAAACGGCTGGTGCTCGAGGGCGTCGACGATCCGTCCAGCGCGCTGCGCACCCGCATCACCGATGCCGTGGTGCGTATCGGCGAATCGCTGCGCGACGACGCCGACCTGCGCGACAAGGTGGATAACTGGATCGTGCGCGCCGCCCAGCACCTGGTCTCCCAGTACGGGGTGGAGATCACCGCCATCATCACCGACACCATCGAGCAGTGGGACGCCCAGGAGGCCAGCCGCCGCATCGAATTGCACGTCGGCCGCGATCTGCAATTCATCCGGATCAACGGGACCGTGGTGGGTTCGCTGGCTGGCCTGGCGATTTATGCGATTGCCCAGCTCGTGTTCTGAGTTGTGCTAACTAGTGCTTGCAAAAGTTAGCACTTGGTCGTACTGTGGTGCGCGTCAGCACCGACGACCGACGCCGCCGGGCGAATGAACCAAGGAGTCACTGATGCAGCAGGAGGAGAAACTTGCCGCAGTGGTGTCGACTGCTGCGTCAGACATCGGCAGTTTCATCAGGACGCAGCGCGAGGCGGCGCAGGTGTCGGTGCGGCAGTTAGCGGAGAAGGCCGGTGTCAGCAACCCGTACCTCAGCCAGATCGAGCGGGGCTTGCGTAAACCCTCCGCTGACGTGCTCAACCAGATCGCCAAGGCGCTGCGGGTCTCTGCCGAGGTGCTCTACGTGCAGGCCGGGATCCTTGAGCCCAGCGCGACCAGCGAAGTCCGCGACGCCATCGTGACCGACACGGCGATCAGCGAACGGCAGAAACAGGTTCTGCTCGACATTTACACGTCCTTCGTGCAACAAAACGAAGCCGCCCGTGAGGAGACCAAGTCTGCTGAGCCTGCTTGATGCTGCCTAATTCATGACGTTTGGGTATGCCAAACATCTGACCGCCAACACGTAAAACGATCCACGAAAGGGAAACACCATGGCCGACAACCCGACCATCGACGATCTGAAAGCCCCGCTGCTTGCCGCGCTGGGCGCCGCTGACCTGGCCCTGGCCACCGTCAACGACCTGCTCGCCGAGCTGCGCGAGCGCGCGGGGGAAACCCGCACCGACACCCGCAGCCGCGTCGAGGAGAGCCGCGCACGCCTGACCAAGCTGCAGGAGGACCTGCCCGAGCAGCTGCGTGAGCTGCGTGAGCGATTCACCTCCGAAGAGCTGCGCACGGCTGCCGAGGGTTACGTCGAGGCCGCGACCAGCCGCTACAACGAGCTGGTCGAGCGCGGCGAGGTCGCCCTGGCGCGGCTGCGCAGCCAGGCGGGCTTCGAGGACGCGTCGGCCCGTGCCGAGGGGTACGTCGACCAGGCGGTCGAGTTGACCCAGGAGGCCCTGGGCACCGTGGCGTCGCAGACCCGCGCCGTCGGCGAGCGTGCCGCCAAGCTGGTCGGCATCGACTTGCCCAAGAAGGAGCAGCCGGCCAAGAAGAGCGCCGCCAAGAAGGCCCCGGCCAAGAAGGCTCCGGCCAAGAAGAGCGCCGCCAAGAAGGCCCCGGCTAAGAAGGCTCCGGCCAAGAAGGTCACCCAGAAGTAAGCGGCTTCACCCACCACTCGACTCCGAGTTGCCCCTCCTGGGGTGGCTCGGAGTCGACGTTTTGAAGGGCGTCCGCATACGCTTACAGGGTGATGCTCCAAGGTTTGGTCGGCACCATCCTGATGATCGTGCAAGTCGCCGTAGTGGTGACGTCCGTCTATGCGTTCGTGCACGCGGCAATGCAGCGCCCTGACGCCTATCCCGCGGCGGGCAAGCTCACCAAGCCGGCGTGGCTGGGAATCCTGGGCGGCGGTATCGCGGCGTCCTCCGTGCTGGCTTTCCTCCTCGGCGTGCTGGGTCTGGCCGCCGCTGCCTGTGCGTCGGGTATCTACCTGGTCGATGTTCGGCCCAAACTTCTTGAAGTTCAAGGTAAATCGCGCTAGTCGGATGCGAGCGCTCGCTGTGCCGGCGGCGGCACTTCCGGCGCTGCTGGTCGCCGCCCCGGTGGTCGCCGACCCGGGCGCTGCGGGGCCGTCGACGCCCGGATACGCACCGCCGTTTGTGGACCACGCCGAATGGGTGCAATGGGGCCGGCAGTCCAGCCTGCGCGTCTACCCCACCGCGGCGGCGCGCGCTGCTGCCAGGCAGGCCGTCACCGACAGCACGGCCACCGACGAAGCCTGGTCCGAGGTCGTGAGCCGGGCACCCAACGCCGACACCCCTGGTATGCGGGAGCAGTTTGTCTGCCACTGGCAGGTGGCGGAGTTCGTGCAGCCCGGTAAAACCAGCTGGAATCTGGAGCCGTGGCGGCCGGTTGTCGACCCGACCGAGATGATCGGTTCCGGCTGCAACCCCGGCGGCTGGGAAGAACCGTTCTAGTGCCGGGCCCACTGACCCGCCCGCAGGTGGCGGCACGCGTCGACCACACGCTGCTCAAACCCGAAGCCACCGCCGCCGACGTGGCCGCCGTCGTCGCCGAAGCGGCCGAATTGGGCGTGTACGCCGTCTGTGTCTCCGCGTCGATGGTCCCGGTCGCAGTCCGCGCCGGCGATGCGCGAATAGCCGCCGTCGCCGGCTTCCCGTCCGGTAAGCATCTGGCAGAAGTGAAGGCCCGCGAAGCGGCGCTGGCGGTGGGTTCCGGCGCCAGCGAGATCGATATGGTGATCGACATCGGCGCGGCCGTTGGGGGCGACGTCGACGCCGTGCGATCGGAGATCGCCGCGGTGCGCGCCGCGGTACCAACCGCGCTGCTCAAGGTGATCGTGGAGTCAGCGGCGCTGCTGGCACTGGCCGATGAGCGCACACTGGTCGCGGTCTGCCGCGCTGCCGAGGACGCCGGCGCCGACTTCGTCAAAACCTCGACCGGCTTCCATCCGGCCGGCGGAGCCTCGGCGGCCGCCGTGGCGCTGATGGCCGACGCCGTCGGTGGACGGCTCGGGGTCAAAGCCAGCGGCGGCATCCGCACGGCCGGTGACGCCCTCAGCATGCTCGACGCGGGTGCCACTCGACTCGGCTTGTCTGGCACCCGCGCCGTGCTCGACGGGCTTTAGAGGTTGTCGAAGCAGGAGTCCTGACTGGACGACGACGACGCCGGGATCGTCGCGTTTTGCGTCGAGAACGTGGCCTCGACCCCGGAATCGGTGACCTTCACGCTGTCGGCGTGGATACCCAACGGGTAATTCTTGGTCGCCTTGGAGGTGAGGTCGTCGAGGTTCTTTTGCACCGTATCCGTCGACATCGTGGAGCCCAGCGCTTTCAGGTCGACCACCTGCAGCGAAACCCCGTTGTCGGCGAGCTGCGGCTTGACGGTGGCACTGTCCAGCAGGCCCTTCAGTTTGATGGTGCCGTCGCTGGGATTGGCGGTGACTTTGCTGGTCACCAGGTTGCCGATCACCGGGATGGCGTCCTGGATCGACTCTTTGATGCCGTCCGTCGACCAAGTGATCGTGCCGTTGAGCGACCCGATCGTGCCCTTGGTGTTGCCGCTGCCGTTCAGATTGACGTCATGGATGTTCAGGTTCAGCGTCATACCCTTGGCGCTGCGGATCTGATTGCCCGCCGTCTGCACGGAGATGTTGGTGTAGTGGCTGTTGATGTACTGCCATAGCACCGGCGGCGTGGCGGCGAAGGACACCTTGGCGCTGTCCTGCACCTCGCACTGCACCGCGTTGGCCACCTTGCTGTCGGCGGCGTGGCGGGTGTACAACTCGGCGCCGATCAGCCCGGCGAACACCACGAGCAGCACAATCACCAGGATCAGCAGGATCGACGTCCGGTTGCCGGAAAATCGGGTGAGCACGTTCATTGGCTTGTCTTTGGGCTCTGTGGACTCCGCTGGGGTGGGCAGCTTCGTGGTGGCCGGCTCCGGTCGGTTGGGTGGCGGGGCCGGTTGGCGCGCTTGCGGCTGCGGCGGACGCCCCGGCTGCTGATGCGGTGGCGGCCCGGCCTGGCGCGGCGGCGGGGGAGGCGGACCGGGTGGCTGCGGCCGGTTCGGCGGGGGCGGCGGCTGCGGGCGCCCGCGCTGGGGAATCCGTTCGGTGGGGGACTGGGAGGGGCCTGGACCTGGCCGCGGCTGACCAGACGGCCCTGACGGGCGAGCCCATTCCGACGGGTCGCCGCCCGAAGGCCCTTGCGGTGTCGTCACCAGCGCGATTGTGCCTTACCGAGCTGAACGAAATCTGAAAATGGTCACAGGTTGGCGAAGCAGGGATCGGATTGCCCGGGCGGAATAGCGGCATCGCGCGTCGAAAAGTGGGCCGCCACACCATCTTCGGTGACTTGCACGCTGTCGGCACGAATACCCAACGGATAGTTGTTGGTCAGCCGGGAGGCGAAGATGTCCAGCGCCGATTGCGCGGTCTCGCTTGGCACCGTGACGCCCATCGCGGCGACTCTGACGACCTGCAGCCATAGCCCGTTGTCGGCGACCTGCGGTTTGACGGTGACGCTGCCCAGGCCCAGCCCGCCGTTGAGTTCGATCGTGCCGGCACTGGGGTTGGTGGCGACACTGTTGACCAGGCCGCCCACGAACGGAATGGAATCCGCCACGGTTTCCTTGATGCCGTCGGACGTCCAGGTGATGTCGGCGTCCAACGCGCCGATCGTGCCCTTGGAGTTCGCGTCGCCGTGCAGGTCGACGTCATCAATCAGGATGTCGGCCTTCATCCCCTTGGCGTCGCGGACCTGGTTGCCTGCGGTGTGGATCGAGATATCCCGATAGTGGCCCATGATGTGCTGCAGCAAAAACGGAGTGGGGCCGAACGACACGCTGACCTTGTCGTGCACCACGCATTCGGTCGCCGCGGCCACCACACTGTCGGCCCGATGGCGGGCATAGATTTCGCCACCGACCAGCCCCGCGATCGTCAGCGCGACCACGATCACCAGAACCAAAACGATCGAGACCGGGTCGCGCAGCCAACGGCGCCTGTTCTTCACTGGTGCGTCCTCCGACGGCGGCAGTTGCGACGTTGACTCGGTCGGGGCGTCGTCCGCCGGTGGCGAGTCGGCCTGATCCGGTGCGGACGGTTGCGCAGCACCACCTTCACTGCCGGGGCGAGCCCATATCGACGGGTCGTCGTGCGGTGGTTCCGGCGGATTCGTCACCCGGGCGATTCTGCCTCATCGGCGTCAGCGAAGTCGGCCTGGTTGCGCAGCACCGCGATGGTGTCACGGGCGGCTTGCACGCGGTCCAGGTCGATGTCGGCGACCAGCAGCGCAGGGTCGGCGCCTGCGGCGGCCACGATCTCGCCGAACGGTGAGACCACCAGGCTGCCGCCCACCCCGGTCGGGGCGCCCGAGCCGCTCAGTTGCCGGCCGGGATCGGCCTGCCCGGCCGCGACGACGTAGCTGGTGGAGTCCAGCGCCCGCGCGCGGGCCAGCAATGTCCATTGGTCGAGCTTTCCGGGGCCGGAGCCCCACGACGCGGCGACGGCGATCAGCTGAGCGCCGCGGCGCGCCAGCGCGGTGTACAGCTGGGGGAACCGGATGTCATAGCAGGTGGTCAGCCCGACCCTGATCCCGTCGACGTCGATCAGCACCGGCTCACGGCCCGGCGCGACGGTGCGTGACTCGGTGAAACCGAAGGCGTCGTAGAGGTGGATCTTGTCGTAGTGCGTATCGGTGTCCGGGCCGGCTGCGAGCAGCGTGTTGGTGACCCGGCCGTCGTCGGCGGGGGTGAACATGCCGGCGATCACGGTGATGCCGGTGTCGGCGGCGATCCGGCGCACACCGTCCGCCCACGGCCCGCCGACCGGCTCGGCGATCGGCGCCAGCGGCACCCCGAACCGGCACATCGTGGCCTCCGGAAACACCACCAGCGCCGCACCGGCGTCGGCGGCGCGGCCGGTGTCGTCGCGCACCAGCTGGAGGTTGGCTGCCGGGTCGGTGCCACTGAGGATCTGCGCCACCGCAATCCGCATGCCCACCAGCCTAAAACTTTGCCGAACGTCGACTTGTCGGGCAGAAATGCGCCAAATCGCCCAACAACTCGACGTTCGGCGTCATCACGCGTTCTCGTCGATCCACATGGTGGTGAAGCGCTGCTCGGCGATCAACAACTCGACGAGCTGGCTGCCGATGAAGTTCTCCAGCTTGCCGCCGACGAGCGGGATCCGAACCTCGACAGTGGCCCGGAATGTCAACCGCGCCCCGCCCGATTCGGCCACCGGCTCCAGCACGGCGGTACCGGTCAGCGCGGCCGGCGCGTCCAGGATCGAGCCGACCACGGTGGCAGTGGCGGCGCCGTTGCTGATCGGGTCCCAGGTCTCCTCGCGGCGGACGCACAGATCGCCCCGGTGAAACTGGGTGACCACGCCGGGCAGCCGGTCGCTGCGCAGCACCTGGGTGGTGATCACGTCGATCGTGCCGTCCTCGACGCGCATCGAGTCCAGCATCGCGTCGTCGGCGCCCGAATCGGCCAGCCGGGCCAGCCAATACGACTCGTCGCTGAACGCTCGAAGAACCTCTTCGACGGTTGCCCCGTAATCGGTGGACATGTCGAATGAACGCGGCATAGCAAATCACGCTACCGTTACCGCCCGTGGCGGGAACGTTGTTCGCCGGTGCGCATGTCGCCGAGAAGGTGCCGCTGGCACCGCTGACCACCTTGCGGGTCGGCCCGATTGCGCAGCGCGTCATCACCTGCTCGAGCACCGAGCAGGTGATCACCACGCTGCGCCAGCTGGACGCCGAGGAGTGCCGCCCGCTGCTGGTGTTAGCCGGTGGGTCCAACGTGGTGATCGCCGATGCGCTGACCGATCTGACGGTAATTCGCTTGGCCGCCAACAATATCCGTATCGACGGCAACATCGTGCGGGTCGAGGCCGGTGCAGTGTGGGATGACGTCGTCGTCGCATCCATCGAGCACGGTCTCGGCGGGCTGGAATGCATGTCGGGCATCCCCGGTTCGGCGGGCGCGACCCCGGTGCAAAACGTCGGTGCGTACGGGGCGGAGGTCGCCGACACCATCACCCGGGTGCGGCTGCTGGATCGGCGCAGCGGCGAGGTGCGCTGGGCGGCGCCCGGCGAACTCCGCTTCGGCTATCGCACCAGCGTGCTCAAACACTCCGAGGCGGCCGTCGTGCTCGAAGTGGAGTTCGCGCTGGATGCCGCCGGCCGCAGCGCACCGCTGCGCTACGGCGAACTGGTCACCGCGCTGGACGCGACGGCAGGCCAACGGGCCGAGCCTGCGGCGGTGCGAAAAGCAGTGCTGGCGCTGCGGGCCCGCAAGGGCATGGTGCTCGACTCGGCCGACCACGACACCTGGAGCGTGGGATCGTTTTTCACCAATCCAGTTGTCGCGCCTGAGGTTTACCAGCGGCTGGCGGACGAAGCGCATCGTCCGGTGCCACACTATCCGGCGCCAGACGGCGTAAAGCTGGCCGCCGGCTGGTTAGTCGAGCAAGCCGGCTTCGGCAAAGGCTATCCGGGCGCCGAGGAGGCGGTCTGCCGGCTGTCGACCAAGCATGCGCTTGCTTTGACCAACCGCGGTGGCGCCACCGCCGCTGACGTGGTGTCGCTGGCCCGCACAGTGCGCGACGGAGTCCGTGATGTGTTTGGCATCACATTGATGCCCGAACCGGTGCTGGTCGGCTGCGTCCTGTAGCGCGCGCGTGCACGGGGTAGGTCGTTTTCGCCGGTATCTTTGTGTGTCGTGAACACAGCGCGTGACCTGCCGCCGATCAACCGGCGCCGGGTTTTGACGACGCTGGCGGTGGGGATGTTCGCGCCGAACCTTTTGGCGGCTTGTGTCGGGGGATCAAGCAAACAATCGGAGAAGGCCAAACCACCCCCGGCGGCCAGTTTGACGTTCCGGCCGGCCGACAAGGCCGAGGATGTGGTGCCCACGGCGCCGATCAGCGTCGAGGTGCGCAACGGCTGGTTCCAGAAGGTGGCGTTGACGAATACCGCCGGCAAGGTGGTGGCCGGTGCGCTCAACCGCGACCGCACCGTCTACACCATCACCGAGCCGCTTGGCTACGACGCGTCCTACAGCTGGAGCGGTTCGGTGGTCGGCCACGACGGCAAGGCGGTCCCGGTCGCCGGGAAGTTCATCACCGTCACCCCCACCAAGCAGATCGACGGCGGCTTCCAGCTCGCTGACGGGCAGACCGTCGGGGTCGCCGCGCCGATCATCATCCAGTTCGATGCGCCGATCGCGGACAAGGCGGCAGTCGAACGGGCGCTGAAAGTCACCACCGACCCGCCGGTCGAGGGCAGCTGGGCGTGGCTGCCTGACGAGGCCGCCGGAGCCCGCGTGCACTGGCGCACCCGCGAGTACTACCCGGCGGGCACCAAAGTCAACGTCGACGCCAAGTTGTACGGGCTGGAGTTCGGCGACGGCGCCTACGGCAAACAGGACATGAGCTTGAACTTCGAGATCGGCCGCCGTCAGGTGGTCAGGGCCGAAATCTCCTCGCACCGCATCCAGGTGGTCAGAGACGAAGGCGTCATCATGGACTTCCCGTGCAGCTACGGCGAAGGCGACAAGGCGCGCAATGTCACCCGCAACGGCATCCACGTGGTCAGCGAAAAATATGCGGACTTCTACATGTCTAATCCTGCCGCGGGCTACAGCAACATCCACGAGCGCTGGGCCGTGCGCATATCCAACAACGGCGAGTTCATCCACGCCAACCCGGCAAGTTCTGGCGCACAAGGCAATTCGAACGTCACCAACGGGTGTGTCAACCTGTCAACGTCCGACGCCGAGCAGTACTTCAACAGCGCGATCTACGGCGACCCGGTCGAGGTGACCGGCAGCCGGATCGAGCTGTCCTACGCCGACGGTGACATCTGGGACTGGGCGGTGGACTGGGACACCTGGGTGGGGATGTCGGCGCTGCCGCCAGCCAACGGGTCCAAGCCGTCACCGGCCTCGATGCCGCGCAGCGCGCCCGCTACCCCCAAGGATGCGCCCACGTTGTCGGGCACCCCGACGACTAGCGTCCGACCCGGCGGCTAGCGCTCGCCTGATCGCGCGGCCGGATCACGATCTGGTCGAGGTTGACGTGCGACGGCCGCGACGCCACGAACCCGATCACCTCGGCGATGTCGGCGGCCACCAGCGGCGTCATCCCGGCATAGACGGCGTCGGCGCGCTGCTGGTCACCGCCGAACCGCACCAGCGAGAACTCGGTTTCGACGGCGCCGGGCGCAATTTCGGTGAGCCGCACCGGCTTTCCCAGCAATTCGCCGCGCAGCGTGCGGTGCAACGCGCCCTGCGCATGTTTGGCGGCCGTGTAGCCGGCGCCGCCGTCGTAGATCTCCATCGCCGCCACCGAGGTGACGGTGACAATCAGGCCGTCGCCCGACGCGATCAGTTTGGGCAGCAGTGCGCGGGTGACTCGCAGCGTGCCCAGCACATTGGTCTCCCACATCCACCGCCAGTGCGCCAGGTCGGCGTCGGCCACCGGCTCGAGGCCCTTGGCGCCGCCGGCGTTGTTGACCAGCACGTCGACCCGGTCCAACTGGCCCGCCAGCGCGTCGACGGCGGCATCGTCGGTGACGTCGGCAGCCACGGCGGTGCCGCCGATCTCATCGGCCAGCGTGGTGATCCGGTCGGCCCGCCGCGCCACCGCCACGACGTGGAAGCCCTGGGCAGCGAGGGTTCGCGCGGTCGCCTCACCGATCCCGGCGCTGGCCCCGGTGACCACGGCGATGCGCTGGCCTGACTCCGCTGATCTCATCGGAACGACTTTAGTAACCGTGCTAAATTCCTCAGTGTGTACCTGAGCGCATTGTTCGGTCTGACGTCCGCGTGTCTGTTCGCGGACTGCGCGTGTTGTCGCCGCGCAGTTTGCCGCGCCTGACCGGCCTTCCCAACAACCGAAGCCGGAGCGCGGCCAGACCCCGCCATCGGATCCCGGAGAAGGACACACCCCGTGCGCACAACCGCTCTCACCGCCTCACCCCATAGCAGTCGGCCGTCGCTGCGAATGCGCCACGTCGTGACGCCGTCGCTGCACCTGTCCGACACCGCCGCGGCCTCGGTATTCCGGGCCGTGCGGCTGCGCGGGCCGATCGGCCGCGACGTCATCGCGCAGACCACCTCGCTGAGCATCGCCACGGTGAATCGCCAGGTGATCGCGTTGCTGAACGTCGGACTGCTGCGAGAGCGCGCGGATCTTGCCGTGGCGGGCGCGATCGGCCGTCCGCGGGTGCCCGTCGAGATCAACCACGAACCGTTCATGACACTTGGCATCCACATCGGTGCGCGAACCACCAGCATTGTGGCCACCGACCTGTTCGGGCGGACGCTGGACGCCGTCGAGACGCCCACGCCGCGCAGCGGTCAGGCACCTGCCCTGGCCTCGCTGGCCGACGGCGCCAGCCGGTACCTGAGGCGCTGGCATCGGCGTCGCCCGCTCTGGGTCGGGGTGGCCATCGGTGGGGCGGTCGACGGCGCCAGCGGGCACGTCGACCATCCCCGGCTGGGCTGGCGGGAGGCGCCGGTGGGCCCGGTGTTCGCCGACACGCTGGGTCTGCCGGTGTCGGTGGCCTCCCATGTCGACACCATGGCGGGAGCCGAGTTGCTGCTCGGCATGCGCCGGTTGGCCGCCAGCACTTCGACCAGCTTGTACGTCTACGCCCGCGAGACCGTGGGCTATGCACTGGTGATCGGCGGGCGGGTGCACAGTCCGGCGAGCGGGCCGGGCACCATCGCGAACTTGCCCGCGGCCTCGGAACTGCTTGGCGGGTCCGGGCAGCTGGAATCCACCGTCAGCGACGAAGCAGTGCTGGCCGCCGCGCGGCGACTGCGGATTCTGCCCGCCGCCCGCGCCGGCGGTGCCACCGGCACGGTCACCGAGCTGCTGCGGGTCGCACGTAACGGCAACCAGCAGGCCAAAGACCTGCTGACGGAGCGGGCCCGCGTACTCGGTGAAGCGGTCGCGCTGCTGCGTGACCTGCTCAACCCGGACGATCTGGTCGTCGGCGGGCAGGCGTTTACCGAGTATCCGGAGGGTATGGCGCAAGTGGAGGCGGCGTTCGCGGCACGCTCGGTGCTGCCGCCGCGCGACATCCGGGTCACCGCGTTCGGCAACCGGGTCCAGGAGGCCGGCGCCGGCATCGTGTCGCTGGGCGGGCTCTACGCCGATCCGCTCGGCGCGATGCGCCGGGCCGGGGTGCCCGGTTCGGCACTGATAGATACCGACCACGAGTCGTCGGCCTGACGTGGGACGTCGGGTGGTGCTGCAAAGATGACGGGGTGCCTCCGACTGAGATTTCCCGATTGGAGCCCCACCGGCCGGACGCCGCGGAGTTGACCGGTCTGCGGCGGGTGGCGGTGCTGTCGGTGCACACCTCCCCGCTGGCCCAGCCGGGCACCGGGGATGCCGGCGGAATGAACGTCTATGTGCTGCAGACCGCCCTGCATATGGCGCGGCGGGGTGTGCAGGTAGAGATCTTCACTCGGGCCACCGCGTCCACCGACCCGCCGATCGTGCCGGTGGCGCCGGGCGTGCTGGTACGCAACGTGGTGGCCGGCCCCTTCGAAGGCCTGGACAAATACGACCTGCCCACCCAGTTGTGCGCCTTCGCGGCCGGGGTCCTGCGCGCCGAAGCCGCCCACGAGCCGGGCTACTACGACATCGTGCACTCGCACTATTGGCTGTCGGGACAGGTCGGCTGGCTAGCCCGCGACCGCTGGGCGGTGCCACTGGTACATACCGCGCACACGCTGGCCGCGGTCAAGAACGCGGCATTGGCCGACGGTGACGCGCCCGAGCCTCCGCTGCGCTCTGTCGGCGAGCAGCAGGTTGTCGACGAGGCCGACCGGTTGATCGTCAACACCGAAGACGAAGCCGCGCAACTGGTTTCGCTGCATCAAGCCGACCCGGCCGCTATCGATATCGCCCACCCCGGTGTCGACCTGGACGTGTTTCGGCCCGGTGACCGGCGCGCCGCCCGTGCTGCGCTGGGCCTGCCGTTCGACGAGCAGGTGGTGGCCTTCGTCGGGCGGATTCAGCCGCTGAAGGCGCCCGATATTCTGCTGCGCGCCGCGGCGCGACTGCCGCGGGTGCGCATCGTGGTGGCCGGCGGGCCATCGGGCAGCGGTCTGGCCGCGCCGGACGGGCTGGTTCGGCTGGCCGACGAATTGGGTATCACCGCCCGGGTGACGTTCCTGCCGCCGCAGTCGCGGGTGGAACTGGCCAGGCTGTTCCAAGCCGCTGACCTGGTGGCGGTACCCAGCTATTCGGAGTCGTTCGGCCTGGTCGCCGTGGAGGCGCAGGCGTGCGGAACACCGGTGGTGGCCGCCGCCGTCGGCGGATTGCCGGTGGCGGTGCGCGACGGGGTCAGCGGAACGCTGGTGTCCGGTCACGACGTCGACCGGTGGGCCGATGCGATCGACGAGTTGCTGGAACTGGGTGCGGGAGCGCGGGCGGCGGCCTTGAGTCGCGCGGCGGTCGAGCACGCGGCCACGTTCTCCTGGGACAACACCGTCGATGCGCTGCTGGCCAGCTACCGCCGGGCGATCAGCGAGTTCACCGCCCGTCGTCCGGTGCATGAGCTGGCATCGGCGCGGCGAGTCCGGCGCTGGGCGCCGCGCCGGGGGCTGCGAGCCGCGCCGTGACTCGCGCCGACGACGATGATGCTGGCGCAGCCAGGATTGAGGAGTGGCGCCATGACTGACGTTCAGCGGGTGATCGAGGATGCGCTGGACTCCAGCAAGCTGACGTATTCCCGGCATGCGGGCGCCCACGGCGGGCTGCCCGGGCTGATCGTGGAGTTGCCCGGGGAACGCAAGCTGAAGACCAACACCATCTTGAGCATCGGCGAGCACTCGGTGCGGGTCGAGGCATTCGTGTGCCGCAAACCCGACGAGAACCACGAGGGCGTCTACCGGTTCCTGCTGAGACGCAACCGCCGCCTCTACGGGGTGGCCTACACGCTCGACAACGTCGGCGACATCTACCTGGTAGGTCGGATGTCGTTGGCATCGGTGGATGCCGCCGAGATCGACCGGGTGCTGGGACAGGTGCTTGAAGCGGTGGATTCGGACTTCAACACGTTGCTGGAGTTGGGTTTTCGGTCGTCGATTCAGAAAGAGTGGGAGTGGCGGGTGTCTCGGGGCGAGTCGCTGAAGAACCTGGAAGCCTTTGCTCATTTGATCGACGACGACGAGGACTGACAGACTCTCCGGCATGGCCACGCTGGTGCTGCTTCGCCACGGCGAGAGCGAATGGAACGCCCTCAACCTGTTCACCGGTTGGGTCGACGTCGACCTGACCGACAAGGGCCGCGCCGAGGCGATCCGCGGCGGTGAGCTGATGGTCGAACACGACCTACTGCCCGACGTGCTCTATACCTCGCTGCTGCGGCGGGCCATCACCACCGCAAATCTGGCACTCGACGTCGCAGACCGGCACTGGATCCCGGTGCGGCGCAGCTGGCGGCTCAACGAACGCCACTACGGCGCGCTGCAGGGGCTGGACAAGGCTGAGACCAAGGAACGATATGGCGAGGAGCAGTTCATGGCGTGGCGTCGCAGCTACGACACCCCACCACCGCCGATCGAGCAGGGCAGCCAGTTCAGCCAGGACACCGACCCGCGCTACGCCAATATCGGTGGCGGCCCGCTGACCGAATGCCTGGCCGATGTGGTGGCCCGATTTTTGCCGTACTTCACCGACGTCATCGTGCCTGACCTGCGGTCGGGCCAGACCGTGCTGATCGCCGCGCACGGCAACTCGCTGCGGGCGCTGGTGAAGTACCTGGACGGGATGTCCGACGAGGAGGTCGTCGGGCTCAACATTCCGACCGGGATCCCGCTGCGCTACGACCTGGACGCCGACTTGCGGCCCACCCTGGTCGGCGGCAGCTACCTCGACCCCGAAGCGGCGGCCGCCGGGGCGGCCGCGGTCGCCGGCCAAGGCGGCCGGTAGCGCCTACTCCAGTGGCCAGTTATGACACGCGACGCGGCCAAAAGTGTGCGATAACTGGCCAGTGGGCGGCCGCCTTGGGCGAACGTCGCGTAAACAGCAGTCGAATACATGGCTCGCAGCGTGTGACATGTCCGATTTTGGCCGCGCGCTACTGGGGTGAAGTTCACCGGGATTTGTAGGATTTTTATGTGACTGTGTTCTCGGCGCTGTCGCTGGCCGGGGTTTCGATCGTCCTGGCGCTGGCCGTCGGCATCGCCGTCGGTACCCGTCTGGCGCCGCGTGTGCTCGAGCGACGGCAGCGGGCAGCCGCAGACTGGGCCGGCATCACCGTCGCGCAGATGCTGCAGCGCATCGTCGCACTGACGCCGCTGGGCACCGCGGTGGTGGACGTCCACCGCGACGTGGTGTACCGCAACGACCGCGCCGACGAGTTGGGCCTGGTGCGCGACCGTCAGCTCGACGACGAGGCCTGGCGGGCGGCGCGCCGGGCGTTGGCCAGCGGCGATGTTGCCGAGTTCGACATGCAGCCCGCCAAGGGCTCGGCGCCCGGCCGGTCGGGGCTGTCGGTGCGCGGCGAGGCGCGACTGTTGAGCGAGGAGGATCGCCGCTTCGCCGTCGTCTTCGTCTACGACCAGTCCGAGTACGCCCGGATGGAGGCGACCCGTCGTGACTTCGTGGCCAATGTCAGCCATGAGCTCAAGACCCCGGTCGGTGCGATGGCCGTGCTCGCTGAGGCGCTGTTGGCGTCGGCCGACGACCCGGAAACCGTGCGCAGGTTCGGTGAGAAGGTGCTCGTCGAGGCCAACCGGCTCGGGGACATGGTCATTGGGCTCATCGAACTGTCCCGGCTACAGGGCGCCGAGCGATTACCCGATCTGGGCGCCGTCGATGTGGATGCGATTGTCTCCGAGGCGATTTCTCGCCATAAGGTGTCCGCAGAAAGCGCCGATATCGAGGTCCGCACCGACGAGCCGAGTGGCCTGCGGGTGCTGGGCGACCAGACCTTGCTGATCACGGCGCTGGCCAACCTGGTGTCCAATGCCATCGCCTACTCGCCGCGTGGGTCGCTGGTGTCGATCAGCCGTCGCCGACGCGCCGATTCCGTCGAGATCGCGGTCACCGATCGCGGCATCGGCATTGCGCGCAAAGACCAGGAACGGGTCTTCGAGCGGTTCTTCCGCAGCGACAAGGCACGGTCACGGTCCACTGGCGGCAGCGGGCTGGGCCTGGCGATCGTCAAGCACGTCGCCGCCAATCACAACGGCAGCATCGGGCTGTGGAGCCAGCCCGGGACCGGCTCGACGTTCACCCTGTCTATCCCGATGTACGTCGATCCCGGCGACGAACCCGATCAACCGCCCGAGCCCCCGGCTCGGCCCAAGAGAGTCCAACGAGAGGAAGAACTGCGCCGATGACGAGCGGTGTCGACAACAGAGAAATGAGCGATGAGGCGGGGGTACCACCCGCTTGCGGGGGAGAGCGGCGCAAATGACCAGCGTGCTGATCGTGGAAGACGAGGAGTCGCTGGCCGATCCGCTGGCCTTCCTCTTACGCAAAGAGGGTTTTGATGCCACGGTCGTGACCGACGGGCCCTCAGCACTGGCCGAATTCGACCGGGTCGGCGCCGACATCGTGCTGCTGGACCTGATGCTGCCGGGCATGTCGGGCACTGACGTGTGCAAGCAGTTGCGTGCCCGTTCCAGCGTGCCGGTGATCATGGTCACCGCCCGCGACAGCGAAATCGACAAGGTCGTCGGACTGGAACTGGGCGCCGACGACTATGTGACCAAGCCGTATTCGGCGCGGGAGCTGATCGCCCGGATTCGGGCGGTGCTGCGCCGTGGCGGCGACGATGACTCCGAGGAAGTCGACGGCATATTGGAGTCCGGACCGGTGCGGATGGATGTCGAACGCCACATTGTCTCCGTGAACGGAGAGCCGATCACGTTGCCGCTCAAGGAATTCGACCTGCTGGAGTATCTGATGCGCAACAGCGGCCGGGTGTTGACACGCGGACAGCTGATCGACCGGGTGTGGGGCGCCGACTACGTCGGCGACACCAAGACCCTCGACGTGCACGTCAAGCGGCTGCGGTCCAAGATCGAGGCCGATCCGGCCAACCCGGTGCACCTGGTCACCGTGCGTGGGTTGGGCTACAAGCTCGAAGGCTAACCCTCCGCAGCTCGCCGGAAGCCGTTGACACGTTGACACGAAAATGTAGTCTTTGTGTCAAGGAGTCATCCGGCTAAGGAGTGGCCATGGGCGCCGGCACCGCACCGCACATCGATCCGGATCGCCTGGCGGGCCCGGTGCGACCCCGGGTGATGGCACAGTTTCGCAAGCACAGCGGCAGCGTGTTCGCTGGCGTCTTCGGAGCCGCAGCCTTCGACGAGGTGGCTCTGGTACCGGTGGCCGCCGCAGTCGACAAGACCGGTCGCTTCGAACGTAACTTCGCCGACCGCGGTGTGCGCAGCGGGTTTTCGGCGCTGTTGGCCATTTGGGGCGACGCCGACGACCGTGCGGCCGAGGGCGAACGCCTCAAGCTGCTGCACCGCGGCGTCCGCGGCCGCGGCAAGGGCGAGTTCGCCGATGTCCGCTACAGCGCCTTGAGCCCGCAACTGTGGAACTGGATCGCGGTCAGCGGGCTGTTCGTGGTGCTGCGGTCCTTTACGCCGGCCACCGGAATCGCGCTGACACCGGCCGAGGAGGAAGCGGCCTACCAGCAACTCGTCGCCGCGTTCAGCGCAATCGAACTGCCCGGCAAATCCGGCAAGCTGCCGCCGACATACGCCGATGCCATCCGCTACTACGACGACATGGTCGACACCCACCTTCGGGCCAACCCGTTTCTGGACCGGGTGACGGCCGGACTCACCCGGCTGCCCTTGCCGACACTGCTGTTGCCGACGCCGCTGCGGGCCGGCATCACCCCGTTGTGGTTCGCGGCGCGGCCGGTGGCCGGCCGGGTGGTGAAAGTGTGCTCGTTCGGCGTCATGCACCCGGGCGTGCGGGAACTGACCGGCTTCCGGTGGCAGGGCCGCCACGATCGCGAATTCGCGCTCTACACCCGCGTGCTGCAGCTGGCCTGGCGCGTGCTGCCGGACCGGCTGCTGCTGGTCCCGCTGGCCTACAACCGGCTGCAGTACGAGAAGCTGGTCAAACTGCACCGCTCGGTGGCACTGGACTCTATCGCCCCGCCCCGGGGCTGCCCCGTCGGCTGACAGACTGGTGCGGATGCGGCGTAAACGGAACACCACGAGCCCCACCGAGCAGGAGGAGGCCATCCTCAAGGCCGCTGCCGAGGAAGTCTCACTGGTCGGAGCCGGTCGCGCGAGCATGGACGTGATCGCGCGCCAGGCCGGCGTCAGCCGCAGCACGCTGTACCGCCGCTTCCCCAGCCGCGACGCGTTGATCACCGAGTTGGGCCGTCGCACTTTCGAATTCGCGATGGATCGGCTGCGCACTGTCGGCATCGATTCGGGTCCGAAAGACGCTGCGATAGCGGCCTTCTGCGAAGGTTTGCGGTTGTTGACCACCGAACCCGTGATGCGGAAATTCCTGGAGCTCGACGCCGACCTGTTGGCGGTGCCCGGCATCTTTGCCGAAGCCGAGGCGTTCCTCGACAGCGCGTCCGCGGCGATGGCCAAAGCGCTGCGCGCCGCCGGGGCGGCCATGCCCGACCACGACCTGGCAGCGGTCGCCGAACTGCACATCCGACTGGCTTGCTCACTTGCGCAGGTACCGAGCAAGGTCCTCGACGTGAGCGACGACGCCGCCGTTCGCGCGTACGCACGAACGCATCTGGCCCCGCTGGTTTGGTAGCGCTGCGTCGTCGTTCCGCGCCACAGAACGCACGGTCGTCCGGGTGTGGTGGATTACGATTGCGAACGTGTCGGCGGATGTAGCTCTCGGTCGCGGGCGGTTGCCCGCGTTGACCGGGGACGCCCGCGTCGACCGCTGGCGTGAGCACCGAGTTGCAGTGCGCGCCGAGTTGATTGAGGCGACGCTGCGCGCCATCGAGGAATACGGTCCGGACCTGTCGATCGACGACGTCGTCAAGACAGCGGCAGTTCCGCGCCCAAAGCTCTACCGGTTCTTCGCCGACAAGCATGCGTTGTTCACCGCGGTGGGTGAGCGAGCGCAGGAGATGGTCATCGAACGGGTCGTACCCCACTTCAACTTCGCGGGCACCGCGCTGGAATTGGTGCGCTCGGCAGTGGGTTCGTATGTCGACCTCGTCGACGAGCGGCCCAACCTCTTTCGCTTTCTGGTCGGTTCGCATTTCCGCGACGAGCATTCGCCCACCGAGCTGATCGACAATGCCAGACCGCTGTCAAACGCCACGGTCGACGTGGTGGCCGCGCTGTTGCGCACCCAGGGCGGGGACTCCGGTGACGTCGAGTACTTTGTCGACGCCGCGCTCGGGGCCGTGGCTCTTGGCGTGCTGCGTTGGCTCAACAGTCCGACAATCAGCAAAGACACCCTCGTCGAACAGCTGACCACTTTCCTGTGGGGTGCATTCTCGGCGTGCGCGGCGGCCCGCGGAGTGGACCTGGATCCCGACTCCAAACTGGATTCCCTCGCCGGCAACGACTAGGCCGCGCGCCGCCCGATAGAACACCCAGTCTCGTCGCACCGACCCCTTGTGCCCCCTTACGCCGCGCGGTAGTGTGCCAATACCGGTACTGCTAGTACTAGTTACTAACTGTTCGGGAAAGGCTGAGGTCATCATGACGGGCAAACTGCGCCGGAAACGTCCGGACGCCACAGCCACGCGCCCGAGTTATCCCACGACGCGACGGGTGCGCTTTGTTTTGGGCGAGGACCGCGCGTACGAAAAGTACTTCGTCAACGACGACATGGTGTTCAGTCACTTCGTGGCCGGGTTGTCCGGCTCCTTCCCGCCGGGAGAAGAGTCGTTCATCCGTTCGGTGCGCCGGTTCTCGGACCGCCTCGCCGACAAGGCGTTGCAACAGCGAGTTGCCGGCTTCATCGGTCAGGAATCCACTCACGGCCAACAGCACCGACAGATCAACGAGAAGCTGATCGAAATGGGTTACCCGATCGGGTGGTGGGATTCGAAGTCGTTCAAAGAACGGTTTATTCGCTTCGAACAGCGGCTGCCGAGCCGGGTGCACCTGGCCATGACTGCGGCCTCGGAGCACTACACGGCGGTGCTTGCCGAGCGGATACTTGGCCGTTCGGAGCTCCAGGAGATCCCGGGTGAGCCGGAGATATGGAACCTGCTCAACTGGCACGCGCTGGAAGAGCTTGAGCACAAGTCGGTGGCATTCGACGTCTACCGCGCGATGGGTGGGTCGGAACGTACCCGAATTGCCGTGATGTGGGCGATGATCGCGCTAACTTTTCCGATCACGCTGACCACGCTGGCGATCTCGCTGGCGCGCGACCCGATCGCGCGGCGGCAGCCATTGCGGCTTGCCCGGGAGGCGCGCGCATTGTTCGGTGGCCCGCTGTTCAGTGGCCTGATCTACGACCTGGCGAAATACCTGCAACCGGGATTTCACCCGGACGACATTGACACCCAACGATTGCTGCAGGAGTGGCAACAGGAATTGTTCGGTCCGCAAGGAGCCCTTGTCGACCATTTGAAGTGATCGAACACGACGCCCCAAGGAGACGAGCATGGCCGACAGGAACGTTGCTGTTGCGCGACAGGGAGATTCGGCCGCGATCGGCTATCCTAAGGTACGGCGTATCCGGTTTCGCTTCGGCGACCCGCAACCGATGAACCATCACTTCGTCGAGGGCGACATCGCTTTCAGCCACCTCGTGGCGTTCTTGTCGGCGGCTTTTCCGCCCGGGGAGGAATCGTTCATCAGGTCGGTGCGCCGCGTCGCCGATCGGGTGACCGATCCGGTGCTGAAGAAGCGGGTGGCCGGATTCATCGGCCAGGAGTCGGTGCACGGCCAGGAACACCGCCGGCTGAACGAAAAGCTCATCGAAATGGGCTATCCGTTCGTCCGGCTGTTGACCTTCCCCACCGACAGCCGTCGCCACCGGCTGATCCTGCGTCTGGAGAACCGGGCGCCAGCGCTGGTGCACCTGGCGATGACGGCGGCGGCCGAACACTACACCGCGACGCTGGCCGAGCGGGTGCTGTCGCGTGACGAGATCCAGGCGATTCCGGGCGATCCCGAGGTGTGGAATCTGCTCAACTGGCATGCCGTCGAGGAGCTGGAGCACAAGTCGGTGGCCTTTGACGTCTACCGTGCGGTCGGCGGTCCCGAGCGGATCCGGATCGGGGTGATGGCGGTGATGTATGTGCTCACCATCCCGGTGGTGACGGCGGCGACGGTGCTGTCGGTGCTAACCGACCCCAAAGGATGGCACCCGATCAAGGTGCTGCGCCAGACCATCGGCATCTTCCGGGGCCCGCTGGTGCGCGGCCTGATGGCAGACCTGCGCGCCTACATGCGGCCGGGCTTCCATCCCGACGACATCGATACTCGTCAGCTGGTCGAGGAGTGGCGCCAGGAGCTGTTCGGCGCTCAGGGGTCCCTCGTGGGTCACCTCAGGTAACGGGCGGTCGCATTGAGCACACTGCTCGACACCGCGCAGGCCGCCGCTGCCGAGCGGGTATCTCCCGACCACGAGGTTGTCGTGGTGGGAGCCGGGTTCGGCGGGATCGGTGCCGCAATCGCATTGCAGCGGCAGGGAATTCACGACTTTCTCATCATCGACAAGTGGGATCAGGTCGGCGGTACCTGGTATGCCAACACCTATCCCGGGGTGGCCGTGGATATTCCGTCGTTCATCTACAGCTTCTCCTATGAGCAGCGTGGCGGTTGGTCCCGGGTCTTCGCTCCGGGATCGGAACTGCGTGGCTACGCCGACGACATGGTGGACAAGTACGGGCTGCGGGACAAACTACGGCTGAGTACGACGGTTGCCGCCGCGACGTTCGATGAACGCCACAGCATGTGGCGACTGGCCACCGACGGCGGCGGCGAGGTCACCGGCCGGTATCTGGTGCTGGCGGTCGGCGGACTGGAGCGCCCGAAGATGCCCGACATCGCGGGGCTTCGCGACTTCGGCGGCACGCTCATGCACACCGCCCTGTGGGACCACGACGTCGCACTGGCCGGTAAGCGGGTCGCGATCATCGGCACCGGCGCGACCGCGCTGCAGGTGGTGCCGGCTATCGCCGACGAGGTCGAGCATCTGACGGTCTTCCAGCGGACACCGATCTGGGTATTTCCCAGATTCGACATGGAAATGAATCCGGTCAGCCGATGGATCATGGAACGCAAGCCGATCCGGTCGGCGGTCCGGCTGGTCGGAACTGTCGGGACCGAAGTCGCCATGAGCGGGGTGTGGATGGGGCCGCGGTGGCTGACGGAGACCGGCCGCCGGGTGCTCGAGGTTTCGACCCGACGCTGGATGTGCAGCCAGGTCGACGATCCGGTGATCCGGGAGAAGCTGATTCCGCGATACGGATTGGGATGCAAGCGACCGTCGATGTCGAATGACTATCTGCGATCGTTCAACCGTCGCGATGTCAGCCTGGTCAGCAACACCATCGAATGCGTCACCGCAAGCGGGGTGCGGACCGTCGGCGGGGTCGAGCATCCGGTCGACGTGCTGATCTGCGCGACCGGATTCAAGCTGTGGGACAAGGGCGCGGTTCCGCCGTTTCCCGTCGTCGGCCGGCACGGGCTAGAGCTCGGAGCATTCTGGGACGAGCAAAGATACCAGTCCTATCAAGGGGTTTCGGTGCCCGGCTTTCCGAACGCCTTCGCGATCACCGGCCCCTACGGCTTCGTGCTCGGCTCGTATCTGTGGATGATCGAGGCGACGTCGGCGCACCTGAGCCGGGCGATCGCGGAGGCGAAACGCCGCAAGGCGACGGTATGCGAAATCCGCCGGGAGGTCCACGAGGAGTACTTCCGCAAATGCCTCAAACGGCAGCAGAAGAACTTTCTGTTCACCCCGGTCTGCGCCGGCTCCAACACCTACTACCTGGACAACAAGGGTGATTCGCCGTTCAGGCCGTCGACTCACGGTGAGATGTACTGGCAGAACCGCCATTACGACATCGACGTCTATCGCTACAGCGCAGGCCCCGCACAGGAGCGCGCGTGAAAATCAACAGATTGCGACCCCGCCTCGTCGTCGTCACTGGTGCGGGAAGCGGGATCGGGCGGGCGACGGCGATGAAATTCGCCAAGCTCGGCGCCCATGTGGTGGCCTCTGACATCGACTCGGATGCGGCCGCTGCCACCGCCGCGATCATTCGGGGCAACGGGCACCGAGCCTCAGCGGCACGGCTTGACGTCACCGACCCCGACGAGTGGGAGTCGTTCGGCGCCGCGGTGCGCGCTGATCATGGTTGCGCCGACGTGCTGGTCAACAATGCGGGCATGCTCGTCGGTGGTCCGTTTCTGGAGCTGAGCCCCGTCGACTGGGACCGTCAACTGAGTGTGAACCTGATGGGCGTGGTTCATGGTTGCCGCGTCTTCGGCGCGCAGATGATCGAGCGCGGCGCCGGTGGGCACATCGTCAATATCGCCTCCGCGGCAGCTTTCACTCCCACCCCGGTCATGTCGGCGTACTCGGTGTCCAAAGCGGGTGTGAAGATGCTGACCGAATGCCTGCGGCTTGAACTCGGACCCAAAGGCATTGGGGTCAGTGCCATCTGCCCCGGAGTGATCAACACCAATATCGGCGAGAACGCAGTCACCGTCGGTGTCGACCAAAAGCTCATCGAGCAAGGCAGGGAGATCACGCGGCGTCTCCAAGAACTCGGCGAGAAGCTTCCGTTCGCGCCGATGAGCCCGAACCTGGTCGCAGCGGCGGCGGTGCGCGCGGTGCGATTCGACCTCGCGGTTGTGCCGGTTCGTACCGAGGCCTGGCTCGGTTACTTCATGCTGCGCATCGCGCCGGGCGTCAATCGCCGTATGGCACAGCCGTTCTCGGTGGACACCTTGCAACGACTGGGGAAGCGACTGTTGAAGACGTCGGGCGCTGCTGGGCTCGAGTCAGCGATCGTGAACAAGCGCCTTTAGCAATTCGGTTGCCACTAGTTGCGACCGGCATGTCCGCCCATCGCCGCCATGACACGGCTACACGTCCTTGCACGGTTCTGAGGGTTCCCGCG
Organism: Mycobacterium sp. NGS51; assembly: GCF_059812525.1. Taxonomy (NCBI): domain Bacteria; kingdom Bacillati; phylum Actinomycetota; class Actinomycetes; order Mycobacteriales; family Mycobacteriaceae; genus Mycobacterium; species Mycobacterium sp. NGS51. The sequence continues at coordinate 11,977 of NZ_JCALCV010000020.1, read as the reverse complement.
GTTAAAGTTAATGCCTGTTTCTCGGGCTGCACGGTGAGGAGCCAGCGGTGACGACGTTGACGGAGACACGGCTCGCCGAATACGTTCGCGACCAACTTCAGCCACCGCTCGCGACGGTCGGCGGCTTCGCCCGGATGTGCGTGCTGACCGGAAAGGCGCTGTTCCGTACGTCCTTTCAGTGGCAGGAATTCATCCTGCAGTGCTGGTTCATCATGCGGGTCTCGTTGCTGCCCACCATCGCGGTCGCGATCCCGTTGACCGTGCTTGTTGTATTCACGCTCAATACGCTGCTGGCCGCGTTCGGTGCCGCCGACGTTTCCGGGGCAGGAGCGGCGCTAGGCGCGGTCACCCAACTAGGGCCGCTGACCACGGTATTGGTCATCGCGGGCGCTGGGTCGACGGCCATCTGCGCCGACCTGGGCGCCCGCACCATCCGTGAGGAGATCGACGCGATGGAGGTCCTCGGCATCGACCCCATCCCCCGGCTGGTGGCACCGCGGGTCGTCGCGGCCACCGTCGTCGCCACCCTGCTCAACGGCACCGTCATCACCATCGGGCTAGTGGGCGGCTTCGTGTTCGGCGTTCACATCCAAAATGTCTCGGGCGGCGCGTATCTAGCCACCCTGACCCTGGTCACCGGGCTGCCCGAGGTGGTCATCGCGACGATCAAGGCCGCGGTATTCGGACTGATCGCCGGTCTGGTTGGCTGCTATCGCGGGCTGACCACCAAAGGAGGCCCCAAGGGCGTCGGCATCGCCGTCAACGAAACCCTGGTGTTGTGCGTTCTCGCGCTGTTCGCAGTCAACGTGGTGCTGACCACGATCGGCGTGCGGTTCGGGACGGGACGCTGAGATGTCAACGATCGCCGTTGTGCGGGCCCGCTTCCCGCGGGCGACCACCAATGTCAATCGTTACGTCGGCAGTGTCGGGCGAGGATTGGACCAGGCCGGGCAGCTGGCCCGGTTCGCGGCGAACAGCAGCTGGTCGATTGGCTTGGCGCTGCGCCGCTATCGCACGGAGACGCTGCGGCTGATTGCCCAGATCGGTATGGGCACCGGTGCCATGGCCGTCATCGGCGGCACCGTCTCGATCATCGGTTTCACCACGCTGTCCGGCGGGTCGCTGATCGCCATCCAGGGCTTCGCCTCGCTGGGCAACATTGGCGTGGAGGCGTTCACCGGATTCTTCGCCGCCCTAGTCAACGTACGTGTCGTGACCGCCTTGGTGACTGGCGTCGCGTTGGCGGCGACCGTCGGCGCCGGCGCCACCGCCGAGTTGGGTGCCATGCGTATCAGCGAGGAGATCGACGCTCTTGAGGTGATGGGCATCAAGTCGGTTGCGTTCCTGGCATCCACCCGGATCCTGGCCGGACTGGTAGTGGTCATCCCGCTGTATGCGATGGCACTGGTGATGTCGTTCCTCGCGGGGCAAACCGTGACGACGTTGTTCTACGGGCAGTCGGTGGGCACCTACGAGCACTACTTCCGGACATTCCTGCGCACCGAGGACGTGTTTTGGTCGGGCGCGCAGGTCATCGTCATGGCGGTGGTGGTGATGATCACCCACTGCTACTACGGCTATAACGCCAGTGGCGGTCCAGTCGGGGTGGGCGAGGCGGTCGGCCGATCGATGCGGTTCTCGCTTGTCTCGACGGTGCTCGTTGTCCTGCTCACGTCGATGGCGCTCTATGGCGTCGATCCGAACTTCAACCTCACGGTGTAGTCGACATGACCATCCCGATCAAGGAACGCAAGCCGCGCACCTGGCCGGACAAGCTGGCCGGCGTGGGGTTATTACTGGCCTGCGCCTTGGTGCTTGGGCTGACCTACGGGCAATTCCGTGGCGACTTCACCTCCACGACACGGTTGACGATGCTGGCCGCGCGGGCCGGACTGGTGATGGACAAGGGAGCGAAGGTCACCTATAACGGCGTCGAGGTCGGCCGGGTCGCTGAGATTTCCGAGGTTGACCGGGACGGTAGGCCGGCGGCCAAGTTGGCGCTCGATGTGGATCCGAAATACGTGAAGCTGATTCCGGCCAACGTCGACGCCAAAATTCAGGCCACCACGGTGTTCGGCAACAAATACGTTTCGTTCACCGCGCCCGAAGACCCGTCCCCCCAGTCGATCTCGCCGGGGGACGTCATCAACGCCATGTCGGTGACCACCGAATTCAACACGTTGTTCGAAACACTGATGGAGCTTTCCGAGCAAGTCGATCCGATCAAGGTGAACCTGACGCTGAGCGCGGCTGCGGAGGCGCTGAGTGGATTGGGCAAGAAGTTCGGGGCGTCGATCGTCAACGGCAACGCCATCCTCGACGACGTGAATGCGCGGATGCCGACGATCCGTCACGACATTCGGCAAGTCGCGGCTCTGACGGAGACCTACGCCAACGCGGCGCCCGATCTCGTTGACTTCATCAACAATGCGCTCACCACGGCGCACACGTTCAATGCACAACAAGACGATCTGGACGCCGCGCTACTGGCAGCGATCGGCTTCGGCAACACCGCCGGCGACGTCTTCGAACGGGCCGCGCCGTATCTGGAACGCGTTATCGGCGATCTCGTTCCGACGACCCGGCTGCTCGACACTCACAGCCCCGCACTGTTCTGCACGATCCGCAATATCTCAAATCTCGTTCCCAAGATCACCGAGTTGGAGAGCGGTAACCAGTACTCCGCGGCGCTCGGGGTGGCAATCACGGGTGCCGAGAACCCCTACGTGTATCCCGACAATTTGCCGCGGGCCAATGCCAGAGGCGGGCCAGGCGGCGCACCGGGCTGCTGGCAACCGATCACCCGCGATCTGTGGCCGGCGCCGTATCTGGTGATGGACACCGGCATCAGCATCGCGCCTTACAACCACTTCGAACTCAACCAGCCCCTCGCCATCGAATATGTGTGGGGACGCCAGTACGGGGAGAACACGATCAACCCATGAGAATCACCGGTCCGGTTATCCGGTTGGCCGCCATCGCGTCGGTGCAGTTGCTGTTCACCGCCATCATCGTGGTGGTTTTCGGTCAGATCCGGTTTGACCGGACCGACAACTATTCCGCGGAATTCAGCAGTGCCAGCGGATTACGCGCCGGCCAGTTCGTCCGGGCGTCGGGCGTTGAAGTCGGCAAGGTCAAAAAAGTGGACTTGATCGACGACGACCAGCGGATACTGGTCGTTTTCAGCGTCGAGCGCTCAGTGCAGCTGTACGAGTCGACCACGGCACAGATCCGTTACCAGGATCTGATCGGCAACCGCTATCTGGAACTTGGCCGCGGCGAGGGCGAGGCAGCGAACAAAGTTCTGCCTCCGGGCGGATTCATCCCGCTGGCGCGCACTCAGCCGGCGCTGGATCTCGACGCACTGATCGGCGGGTTCAAGCCGCTGTTTCGGGCGTTGAACCCGCAGAAGGTCAACGACATCGCCTCGTCGATCATCACTGTGTTTCAGGGGCAGGGCGGAACCATCAACGACATTCTCGATCAGACCGCCGAGCTGGCTTCGCATCTGGCCGAGCGCGACCAGGCGATCGGCGAAGTGATCACCAACCTGAACACACTGCTGGACACCACGGTTCGGCATCGGCAGGAGTTCGACCAAACCGTGGACAATATCGAGACATTGGTCACCGGCTTGAAAAACCGGGCCGACCCGCTGGCCGCCGGTATGGCACACATCAGCCGCGCAGCCGGAACCGTGGCCGACCTGCTGGCCGACAACCGGGACCTGGTGCGCAGCGCCGTGAGCCACTTGGAGACTGTCGCTGCGCCGCTCGTCGACAACCGCGGCCAAATCGGGGATCTGCTGTCGCAGTCACCGAAAGCCTTCAATCTGGTTGGCCGCACCGGCGGTCTCTACGGTGACTTCTTCAATTTCTACCTGTGCGACCTGTCGATCCGGCTCAACGGACTGCAACCGGGCGGTCCGGTACGCACCGTTCGGCTCTTCCAACAGCCGACAGGCAGGTGCACGTTGCAATGAGAACGCTGGAACCTGCCAACCGGGTACGCGTCGGGGCGATGGCGATCGTCACGGCAGCCCTCGTTGTCGGTGTGGGGCAGAGCTTTAGCAGTGTTCCGATGCTGTTTGCGCAACCGAGCTACTACGCGCAGTTCAGCGACACCGGCGGCCTGTCCAAGGGCGACACCGTTCGCATCGCCGGTAAGGACGTCGGCACCGTGCAAAGCGTCGCCATCGACGGCAACCACATCGTGATGAAATTCTCGACGGGCACCCACACCATCGGGACCGAGAGCCGGTTGGCGATCAAGACCGAAACCGTTCTGGGCAAGAAGGTGCTCGAGGTCCAACCGCGAGGCTCGGAAAAACTACGCCCGAACGACGTGCTGCCGCTGGGGCAAAGCACCACGCCCTACCAGATCTACGACGCGTTCTTCGACGTCACCAAGGCCGCCGCCGGCTGGGACATCGACACGGTCAAAAGGTCACTGAATGTGTTGTCCCAGACCGTGAGCCAGACCTCTCCGCACCTGAGCGCCGCCCTGGACGGGGTGGCCAAGTTTTCGGACACCCTCGGTAAACGAGACGACCAGATCAAGCACCTGCTGACCTCGGCCAGGAAAGTAGCCGGTGTCCTGGGGGACCGTGGCGAACAGATCAACGCGCTGCTGGTCAACGCGCGGGCGTTGCTGGCGGCTTTCAACCAGCGGGACCGCGACATCAATGCGCTGCTGGGCAACGTCGCGGCGTTCTCCGGGCAGGTGCAGGGACTGATCAACGACAACCCGAACCTCAATCACCTTCTTGAGCAACTACGCTCGGTGACCGACGTACTGGTCGAGCACAAAAACGACCTTGTCTCCGTGTTGACGAGCTTGCAAAAGTTCACCGCGTCGCTGAGCGAGGCCGTCAGTTCGGGGCCGTACTTCAAAGTCATGGTGGCCAACCTGCTGCCGTATCAAATTCTGCAGCCGTGGGTGGATGCGGCATTCAAGAAGCGCGGCCTCGATCCCGAGGACTTCTGGCGCAGTGCGGGTCTGCCGGCGTTCCGGTTCCCCGACCCCAACGGCACCCGGTTCCCCAATGGTGCGCCGCCGCCCGCACCGCCAGTGCTGGAAGGCACCCCGGGTCATCCGGGACCGGCGGTGGCGCCGGGGTCACCCTGCTCGTACACGCCGGCACCCGAATTGCTTCCGCGCCCGGGCAATCCGATGCCATGTGCGGGCATCGACCAAGAGCAAGGCCCGTTCGGACCCAATGGGCCCTACCCGGCGTTGCCCGACGTGTTGTCGTCGCCGCCCGACCCCAAGGGCCTGCCCCCGACGCCGGGCATCCCGAGCGGGGGGCGGCAAGGTATTGCGCCGCCCGACGTTCCGGGCACGCCGGTGCCGTTGCCGCCCGCGCCGCATGGAGCGCGCACAGAGCCAGTAGGGCCGGCCCCGCTACCCGGGGCGCCGCCTCCGCTGCCTCCGGGACCGCCGTCGCCACCGGGACCAGGCCCACAGTTGCCGGCCCCGTTCATCACGCCCGACGGGACGGGAGGTAGCAGCCAATGAGCACCATCTTCGATATCCGAAAACTCCAGCTGCCCAGACTTTCACGGGCGACGATCATCATCGGTTCGCTCGTGGTGGTGCTGGGCCTGGTCGCGACGGTCGCAGGCTGGCAGCTCTACCACCGGCTGACCAACAACACCGTCGTTGCCTACTTTCCGGCGGCGAATGCGCTTTATGTCGGCGACAAGGTTCAGATCATGGGCGTGCGGGTGGGCGCCATCGATGCGATCGAGCCGACCGGCGACAAGATGAAAGTCACCTTTCACTACCAAAACAAATACAAGGTGCCCGCCGACGCCTCGGCGGCGATTCTCAACCCCACACTGGTGGCGTCGCGCGCCATCCAATTGGAGCCGCCCTACGACGGTGGTCCGGTGATGGGCGACAACGCCGTAATCCCCATCGAACGTACCCAAGTGCCGGTCGAGTGGGACGACCTGCGCAACCAGGTCACCAACATCATCGACAAATTGGGCCCCACCCCCGAACAGCCCAAGGGCCCGTTCGGCGACGTCATCGAGTCGTTCGCCGACGGGTTGGCGGGCAAGGGCAAGCAGCTCAACACCACGCTGGATGGACTGTCGACGGCGCTGACCGCGCTCAACGAGGGCCGCGGGGACTTCTTTGCGGTGGCGCGCAGCCTGGCATTGTTCGTCAACGCGCTGCACCGAAACGACCAGCAGTTCGTCGAACTGAACCAACAACTCGCACACTTCAGCGATATCTTCACCAGTTCGGATCAGGCGGTGGCCCGCGCGATACAGCAGACCGACGACCTGTTGTCGACCGGGCAGAAGTTCTTGTCCGAGAACCGTGAAGTGCTGACCCACGACCTCAACAACCTTGGTGAGGTGACCACCGCCATCGTGCAGCCGACGCCGATCGACGGTTTGGAGACCGGGCTCCATGTGCTGCCCCACATGGCCGCCAATGTCCTCGGGATCTACGAGCCGGCGCACGGCGGATTGACCGGGGTGCCGGCGCTGGTCAACTTCGCCAACCCAATGCAGTTCATCTGCAGCATGATTCAGGCCGGTAGCCGCCTGGGGTATCAGGATTCGGCCGAACTCTGCGCCCAATATCTGGCGCCGGTCCTGGATGCGATCAAATTCAACTACGTCCCGTTCGGGATCAATCTGGCCACGACCGCCGATACGTTGCCCAAGAACATTGCGTACTCAGAGGAGCGGCTCCGGCCGCCGCCCGGTTACAAGGACACCACGGTGCCCGGGATTTTTTCCCCGGATACTCCGTGGTCGCATCGTAATTCCGAGCCGGGCTGGGTCGTCGCGCCCGGCATGCAAGGAGTTGAGGTGTCGCCCGCCACCGCGAGCTTGCTGACACCGGAGTCGTTGGCAGAGCTCATGGGCGGCCCGGACATCACGGCGCCACCGCCGCGCCAGAACATGGCCGGGCCACCGGATGCTTACAACGAAAACAGCCCGCTGCCTCCGCCCTGGTATCCGCAACCGCTGCCGTCACCGGCACCGGCGCCGGGTCCACCGGCCGATGCTCCGCTCGGTGCCGCCGAGGCACCCGGACCGGCAGGCCCGGGCTCGTGAGGTGCGCGGTACGCGCTGTGCGCCGGCGGGTTTGGCAAGCCGTGGCGCTGCTGGCGGCAACCGTGATGCTGACGTCGTGTACGAGCTGGCGGGGTATCGCCAATGTGCCGTTGCCCGGCGGGCCGGGCAGCGGACCCGGTTCCTACACCATCTATGTGCAGATGCCGGACACCTTGGCGCTCAACGGCAACAGCCGGGTTCTGGTCGCCGACGTCTTCGTCGGGACTGTGCGGGCAATCGAACTGAAGAACTGGATCGCCACGCTGACACTGGATTTGGACAAGGGCATCCGGCTGCCGAAGAACGCCACCGCAAAGATCGGCCAGACCAGCCTGCTGGGTTCTCAGCACGTGGAATTGGCCGCACCGCAGGACCCGTCGCCGCAACTGCTGCATAACGGCGACACGATCCCGCTGAAACACTCATCGGCGTATCCCTCCATCGAACGGACATTGGCCAGCGTGGCTATGGTGTTGCGCGGCGGCGGCATCCCGAACCTGGAGGTCGTCCAGGATGAGGTCAACAACATCCTGACCGGACGGGCCGGTCAGATCCGTGACTTCCTGCACAAGCTGGACACCTTCACCCGTCAACTCAACCAGCAGCGTGACGACATCACTCGTGCCATTGACTCCACCAACCGGCTGTTGTCCTACCTGGCCGGGCGGACGGATGTACTGGATCGAGCGCTCAGCGAATTGCCGCCACTGGTCAAGCATTTCGCCGACGAGCACAACCGGTTCGTCGAAGCGATCGATGCGGTGGGACGCATCAGCGCCGTCACGGATCGGACGCTGTCGGCCTCGCAGGACAACCTCCACCAAGACCTGCAACTACTGCAGCGACCGCTCAAGCAACTCGGCCGCTCCTCGCCCTATCTGGTGGAGTCGCTGAAGCTCCTGCTTTCCCCACCGTTCACCCTCGATGCCTTACCCAAAATCGTGCGCGGCGACTACATCAACGTTTCCGGGGCGCTGGACCTGACGCTGAGCACCATCGACAACGCTGCCCTCACCGGCACCGGATTCTCCGGGGCACTGCGTGCCCTCGAGCAGTCCTGGGGTCGCGATCCCGCCACGATGATTCCCGACATCCGATACACCCCCAACCCGGCCGATGCGCCGGTGGAGCGAGGGGAATGACGCGATGTTGACTCGGATGATCCGCGGCCAGTTGATCGTGTTCACTGTTTTGACCGTGGTGGCGCTGGTTGTGCTCGGCTGGTATTACCTGCGTATCCCGAGCCAGGTCGGCATCGGCCAGTACACCCTGACCGCCGAGTTGCCGGCTTCAGGCGGTCTGTACCGGACCTCCAACGTGACCTACGGGGGAATTCAGATCGGCAAGGTCACCAAGGTCGAGCCGACGAAGAAGGGCGCCCGAGCCACGCTCAGCATCGACAATCGCTACCGGATTCCGATCGACGCGTCCGCCAATGTGCATTCGGTGTCGGCGATCGGCGAGCAGTATTTGGATCTGGTCTCGACGGGAAATCCGGGCAAGTTCTTCTCGCCGGGGCAGACCATCACCAAGAGCACCGTTCCCAGCGAGATCGGGCCCGCCCTGGACGCCGCCAACCGCGGACTGTCGGTGCTGCCCAAGGAAAAGATCGGATCCCTGCTCGACGAGGGAGCCCAAGCCGTAGGGGGATTGGGGCCGTCGTTGCAACGACTCGTCGACTCCACCCAGGCCATCGTCGGCGACTTCAAGGCCAATCTTTCCGACATCGACGACATCATTGGCCACTCGGCACCGATCCTGGACAGCCAGGTCAACTCGGCGGATGAGATCGAACGTTGGTCCCACAACCTGGATGTCGTGGGCGTCCAGATCGCCGAGAAGGACCAAAACGTGAAAAGCATTCTGCGCCAAGCCGCGCCGACTGCCGATCAGGTCAACGCGGTGTTCGGCGATGTACGCGAGGCGTTGCCGCAGACCCTGGCTAACCTAGCCATCGTTACCGACATGCTCAAGCGGTACAACAAGAACCTCGAGCAGCTGCTGGTGTTTTTGCCGGAGGTCGCGTCCATCGCGCAGACGGCGGTTGCCGGGTCGCCGGGGTCGGTGATCATGGACTTCAACCTGTCGATCAACAATCCGCCGCCGTGCCTGACCGGCTTCATCCCCGCATCGGAGTGGCGTTCTCCGGCGGACACCAGCATTGCGCCGTTGCCGACCGGGACCTACTGCAAGATTCCACAAGACGCGCCGGCCAACGCCGTGCGCGGCGCACGCAACCTGCCGTGCGTCGACGTTCCCGGAAAGCGAAGGGCCACACCGCGGGAGTGCCGCGATGACAAGCCGTATGTTCCGTTGGGCACCAACCCGTGGTACGGCGACCCCAACCAGATCCTCAACTGCCCGGCACCCGGCGCACGCTGTGATCAGCCGGTCAACCCCGGGCAGGTGATACCGGCGCCCTCAATCAACAACGGCCTCAATCCGGCTCCCGCCGACCGGCTTCCGGGGCCGACTCCTCCGCGCAGTGATCCACTGCAACGCCCGGGAACGGGCACCGTGCAATGCAATGGGCAGCAGCCCAACCCGTGTGTCTACACCCCGGCCAGTCCGACGGCGATCTACAGCCCGTCCAGCGGTGAAGTGATGGGTCCGGACGGCGTGACGTGGGCGGTGCACAACTCAGCCGAAACCGGAGACGACGGCTGGAAGGCCATGCTCGCGCCAGCCGGCTGAGCCGATCCGGCTCAGGCAGCGACGATTTCGTCGGCGACCGCCAACGCCAGCGCCATGATCGACACCTGTGGGTTGACCTCCGGACAGCTGGGCAGGATCGAGGCGTCAACGACCCAAACCCCGTCGACGCCGCGCAGCCGGCCCGTCTCGTCCACCGGACAGCGCTGTTCGTCGGCGCCGGCAGCGGCGGTACCGGTGGGATGGAAGGCAGCCAGGTGCAGGCTTTTTGGGTTCGTCCGCCGTAGCAGGCTCTGCAGCGCAGACAGCGAGGACACCGTCGGCGCACCGGGCAAGCCGGTGAGCACCTCGACGGCGCCGGCGGCGAACAGCAACCTGCCGATGGCTTCCAGCGCGGTGATCAGCTTAGCCGTGTCGTCCGGGCTGATGTCGTAGCGCACGAGTGTCTGCCCGCGCGGCGAGTAGACCCGGCCCACGCCGCGGTCGGCGATCATCGCCCCGAACGTGGCTACCTGCGGCGCCCGCTCCAGCCACCCCAGCAGCTCGGCGCCGTAGCCGGGAAACACCATCGACCCCATGCCCGGCGGAGTCGACGTCGCTTCGATCAACACGCCGTGCGTGGCGTGCAGTTCGTCGACCGCGGCGCTTTGCAGGACGCCACGCCATGCCACGATCTCGTCGTCGAAGTAGCCGGCCAGCATGGCGGCCGGATGCAGCGCGAGGTTTCGGCCGAGCCGCGGATGACCGCCAAGGCCGCTGCGCCGCAACACTCCCGGCGTTTCGGTCGCCCCGGCAGCAACGACGACGATGTCGGCGAGCACGTCAACGGCAGTGCCGTCCGGGCGCCGGGCCCGGACGCCGCGGGCGCGACCGCTCGAGTGCAGTATCCGCTCGACGCGGGCATCCGACACGATCCGCGCGCCGTGCGCGCAGGCTTGCGGCAACGCGTTGAGGTGCACACCGAACTTGGCGTTGCGCGGACAGCCGATCGCGCATTGGCAGCACGCATCGCAGCCCGGCGCGTTGCGGGGAATCGGCGCCGCTTGCCAGCCCAGCGCCGCGGCCCCGTCGAGCAGTAGCCGGCCGTTGCGTCCCATGATCTCCAACGGCACGGGCGCCACCTGTAACGTCTGCTCGACGTCGTCGAGGTGGCCGGCCAGCCGTTCCGGATCGGCCAGCCGCAAACCGAACTCGTCGCGCCAGCGCCGCTGAACGGGCAGCGGGGGCCGATAACAGGTGCCGGAGTTGACGACCGTGGTGCCGCCCACCGCCCGCCCGATCGGCAGCACCACGGTCGGGCGTCCCAGCGCCAGCGTGGCACCCCCACCGCGATACAGCCCGGCGTAGCGGTCGATCGGGTGCATGTCGCGAAATTCGTTGACGCTCCATCGCCGTCCCTCTTCGAGCACAACGGTGTTAATCCCGGCGCGGGCCAGCGTGCGGGCCGCCATGGCACCGCCTGCCCCGGAGCCCACCACCACCGCATCGGCGTGGATCACCGACGGCGCCGCAGTCGACGCGGTGATCGTCAGCGCCGCGTCGGGGCGGGCCACGTCGTGCTCGGTGCCGCGATGCAGCAACTCCGCGGCGTAGCTGTCGGCGCCATTGGCGAGCAGCACGATGGCTTTGAGCCCCTCGACTGCCGCGCCGGCATCGGGACTGAGTGTGGCGACTCGGCGCAGCACTGCAGTGCGCCGCTCCGGGGTGAGTCGGGACAGCGACCGGCCCGTGGTGAGATAGCCTGCCGCGGCAAGGGATAGCAGCCCCGCCCGTAGCGCACGCCGGGATGTCACCGGCAGCTGCGTGACGTAGCGGTCGACGCGTTCGACCAGCTGCGCCGGTGACGGGCCGCCGCTTTCCGGCGGAAGAAGCGCCGCCCCGAACGAGGCGGTCGCCCGTTCGGCGAGCCGAGTCATACTCGCCCGAGCCGGCGGCCGAGCTTGAGAAAGAACGGGTAGGTGGCAAAGATGCCGGCTGCCAGCGCATGCATCGGCCAATTCAGCTGCTGGGTGCGCACGCCGAAAACCCCGCTGTTCCACATGAAGTCGCGCCCGTTCTGCGCCCGGAACGGCCGCCACAGCAGGCTCAGCCCCGGCACGTTGTTGTACAGCCCGAACGAGCCGCCGAAGAACACCCCGAGCGTGGCGGCCTCGGCGGCGTCACGCTGTTCAGCGGGCAGACCGCGTTCGATGAGCACACCGGAAGCGACCAGCATCGGTGGGTCGAGCAGAAAACTCATCACGGAA